>JAHBVV010000008.1 GCA_019637335.1 Candidatus Hydrogenedentota bacterium
AACGCAAGCCTCGCAAACCCTCTGGATTCCCGCCTTCGCGGGAATGACGAACGCATCCAGTGCAAGGAAGGCATCTCGCATCGGCGAATGCCTTACTTCAGACGGCTAAAGTATTACAAAATATGCGTATCATAGCACGCGGGCCGGGCGCGCCGCACTGCCACCATTTCGATTTGTTGCCGAATACAATGAAATAACCTTGTAACGATGAAGGAGAGCCATCGCCATGAAAGACCTTGCCGTACGCCTGTTTCAGCCGCTTCCGCAATCGCTTGCGCCGTCGGTTGGCTTGTTGCTCATGCGCCTGATCGCGGGATTTGGCTTTATCCTGCATGGCTGGGGCAAGATCCAGAACCCGTTTGGCTGGATGGGGGAAGATGCCGCCGTGCCCGGCATTTTTCAGGCGCTGGCGGCGCTGTCGGAGTTTGGCGGGGGCATTGCCTGGATGATCGGGCTCGTGACGCCCCTGGCGAGCTTCGGACTCTTCTGCACGATGGTCGTCGCGACGCTGATGCACGCCGTGGTGAACGGGGACCCGTTTGTGAATCCGGGCGGCCCCTCCTACGAGCTCGCGCTGCTGTACTGGGGCATCGCGGTGGTCTTCCTGACGGCGGGGCCGGGCCGGTTCTCGCTGGACGCGAAGCTGTTTGGCGAGCGGCGGGCGAACTGAGGATCAGACGACAGGCTTGAACATCGGGCCGAGGGCTTTGCAGATCGCGGTCTGGGCTTTGCAGGCGATTTCAAAGCGGGCGCGCATTGCGGACGCGTCCCCGGTGGCGACCGCGTGGGCAAAGGAATCGATATCCCAGGCGGGCGCGGGCGTCAGCGGGGGAAGCATGATGTTACCGGCCCGCCCGCGAATGATATCGGGTTCGTAGCCCCGCCCGGGCATGTAGACCGCGACGGCGGACAGCGATGGGTAGTCGAGCGTGAGCGCCACGGCGTCGGGCGTCTCGCGGGGGTCCCGACCGAAGGCCCCGCCCAGGGCGGACGCGCGCGGTGTCCCGTCCGGGAGGAGGTGGCGCATCATGGGGTAGACGTTGTTGAAGAGCTCCCGGGCGGCGGGCCCGAGCGAGCGGGCGGCGCAGCGTGCCCAGTGCCCGGCGGGCTCGTCTGGCCCCGGTTTCAACGCCACGTGTATGCGGTATGGGGTCTTCTTCTCCGCCGTGAGTTGTGCGGCGGCGTCGCGCCAGCGCCGTTCCTGGGCGGGGTCCATCGCAACACAAATCACGCGATCGGATCGATCGGCCGCCTCGCGAAGGCCCTGAATGCTTTGGGCATCGAGCGCGAGGGGCGGCAGCACGTAGACGTGCTTTCCGGCCTCCAACGCGCGGCGGGCGATTTCCGCGTGGGAATCGTCGGGCGTGGCGATCAGGATGGCGTCGAGATCCGGGCTTTCGATCATGGGTTCCCAGCCGGATTCCAGCGCGGCGCCGGTTTGATCGGCGATTGCGCTCGCGCGGTGCGGATCCAAGTCGCAGAGACGCGCGATTCGCATCGGGGCGCCGGGGCGCGCGAGGATGTCCGCCAGCGCGTGGCCGCCACCGCCGCATCCGATGAGCCCGGCGCGGGGGGGCACTGAGGATTTGGCGTGGCTGGGCGCGGCCGCGACGGCCAGGCCGGCGGCGCCCGCGGCAATGAACTGGCGCCGGGAAAGCGTTTTTGTGGACATAATCGCGGAATACCTGCGGTTGTGTGCTGAAAACTGAGCACAGCATGCAACAGGCGCTCGGCGAAGTCAAATCCGGCGTGTTACCGGGCCGCTCCATCGCGCTCTGGAAGGGCTGGCGCGTTCGGGGAGGGCGTGTTATCATGCCCGGGGCAGCGCGCGGGCGCGCTTTTCAGCCCTGTTCAATGAGGAGGTTCGCCATGTTTTTCTCTGGTTTCTGGGTGATTGCGGGGGCGCTATCCGTTGCGGCGATCGCCGGGAGCGCGCCTGCCGAGACGCCGCCAAACATCGTGGTAATTTTCTGCGACGACCTGGGCTATGGGGACCTGAGCAGCTACGGCCACCCGACCATCCGGACGCCGCACCTGGATCGGATGGCCGCGGAAGGTCAGAAATGGACCAGCTTCTACGCCGCCGCGCCGGTGTGCACGCCGAGCCGCGCCGCGCTGCTCACGGGGCGCCTGCCCGTGCGCAGTGGGATGACGAGCAACCAGCGGCGCGTGCTGTTTCCGAATTCGCCGGGCGGAATACCCGCCGAGGAGATCCTGATCTCGGAGGCGCTGCGGGAACGCGGCTACGCGACCGCCTGCATCGGGAAGTGGCACCTGGGGCATCTGCCGGAGCACCTGCCCACGCGGCACGGTTTCGACTACTACTTCGGCATCCCGTACAGCAACGATATGGACCCGGACACCTCGATCCCGCACGCACAGCGTTTCGGCGACCCGAAGGTCGAATACTTCAACGTGCCGATCCTGCGCAACGAGGAGATCGTCGAGCGGCCGGCGGATCAGACCACCATAACGCGGCGTTTCACGGAGGAGGCGATCGCCTTTATGCGCGAAAACAAGGCGCGCCCGTTCTTCGTGTACCTGGCGCACAACCTGCCGCACGTTCCCCTCTTCCGATCACCCGCATTCGAGGGCCGCAGCCCGCGCGGGCTGTATGGCGACGTGATCGAGGAGATCGACTGGAGCATGGGCCGGGTGCTGGACACGTTGCGCGAGGAGGGTCTGGCGGAGAACACGCTGGTCTTGTTTACGTCCGACAATGGTCCCTGGCTCACGTATGACGAGCAGGGCGGTTCCGCGGGGCTCCTGCGCGGGGGCAAGGGCGACACCTTCGAGGGGGGCATGCGCGTGCCGGGGATCTTCTGGTGGCCGGGGCGCGTGCGGCCGGGTATCGTCACCGGGCCGGGGTCCACCCTGGATGTGTTTGCGACGGCGAGCGCGCTGGCGGGGGCGCCGCTGCCGGCGGACCGGGTGATGGACACCCTGGATCTCGGGCCCGCGCTGTTTGACGGGGCGCCGAGCCCGCGCGACCGGATGTTTTTCTACCGCGACGAGGATCTATACGCGATTCGCCTGGGCCCGTGGAAGGCGCATTTCCAGACGCGGAGCGGGTATGGGCAGCCGGAACCGGAGACGCACACGCCGCCGCTGCTCTACCAGCTCGATCACGATCCGGGCGAGCAGTACGACCATGCCGCGGAGCATCCGGAGGTAATTCAAGCGATTGAGGCGGCGCGTGAGGCGCACGACGTCGCGCTGGTGCGCGGGGAGAACCAGCTCAAGGCGAAGATGGAGTAGCGCGGGGCAGCCTCTGACCGCAACCGAATTAATTTGAACCGCGAATGAACGCTAATTCACGCGAATGGTGAAATGGGGCAAGACGTTGGTGGAATGTAACCGTTTGGCCGTCTGAGGCAGTGACGCGCGGCTACAGCGCGAACGGTCTGTTCGCATGCGGGGAAGCGCGGCAAAGGATCGCGGACATTCCGCGGCAAGACAAACGCAAGACATTTCGTAATCGATGCGCAAGTGAAGAGGCCCTGGCCCCCAATGCATACCGCTCCCGGGGCCGCCGGGTTTCTGTTCCAGAGGAATTACGTCTCTTTGTGTCCCAAGCTCACATTGCCGCGGACAGGAATGAGTGTCCGCGATCCTTTGCGCCTTTGGCGCGGTGTCGGGCGGGAATGCCGGTGGCCCTACGGGCAGAGTGCGAGGCTGGGGTTGGGCGTGACGGTGAAGTCACTCGTGCGGCCGTGCTGGAGAAGGCTGTCGGCGGCGGCGGCGATCATGGCGCCGTTGTCGATGCAGTATTCGAACGGCGGCAGGAAGACTTCAATGCCGAGGCCGGACTGCGCGCGCTCGCGGAGGAGCCGGTTGGCCGCGACGCCGCCGGCAATGACGAGGCGCTTCGCGCCGGTCTGCGCGATGGCCTGGCGGGTTTTGATGATGAGGATGTCGATCGCGGCGGCCTGGAAACTGGCCGCCACGTCCGCGATGTTTATGCCGTCGCCGCCTTCCTTCAGGGCGTACAGCACAGCAGTTTTGAGGCCGCTGTAGCTGAACTCGAGGTTTCCCTTGGAGCGCATGGAGCGGGGGAAGTCGTAGGCGGCGGGGTCGCCGTTTTTCGCGGCATCCTGGATGCTGGGTCCGCCGGGGTAGGGCAGGTCCAGGAGGCGGGCCACCTTGTCGAAGGATTCACCGACGGCGTCATCGCGCGTGGCGCCCAGGATTTCGTAGTGGTGGGGGCGATCGCATTGGACGATCTGCGTATGCCCGCCGCTGACAATCAGCGCGAGGAAGGGGAACTCGGGCGCGCGCTCCCCGAGGAAAGCCGAGAAGAGGTGGCCCTCGATGTGGTGCACGGGTACGAAGGGCTTGTTCCAGGAGAACGCCAGCGCCTTGGCGAAACTGAGGCCAACGAGGAGCGAGCCCATGAGCCCGGGTCCCTGGGTGGCCGCGATGGCGTCTATCGCTTCCACCGGCGTGGCCGCGGCGTCAAGCGCCTGGCGGGTCAGTTGGGAAATGACGCGGGTGTGCTGGCGGGAGGCGATTTCCGGCACGACGCCCCCGAAGACTTTGTGAATGTCGATCTGGGATGCAATTTCATTGGCGAGCACGCGGCGCCCGTCCTTGACGACGGCGACGCCGGTTTCGTCGCAGGAGGATTCGAAGCCGAGGACGATGCTCATTGCAACAGTTCCGATACATGCACCAATTCGATATTGGCCTGCTTCAGGGCGGGAATTTCCCGGGCCAGCACGGTGGCGGTCGCCGGGGATTGGAAGTGGCCGATCCCGATGGCGTATCCGCGCTGGCGGGCCAGCCGGAGGAGCTCCTCGAATTGTGCGCTCACGCTGGCCTCGCTGGTGTCATTGTCGAGGAAGACATCCCGGCGCGCGGCGGGGATGCCCATTTCGACGGCAGTCTCGTAGGCGACGGTCCGCGATCCGGTGACGCTGTCGACAAAAAAGAGGCCGCGTTCGCTGAGCACTTCCAGAAAGACCTCCATTTTGGCCTTGTCCGACGTGTAGCGGGAACCGGTGTGGTTATTCGCGCCGGTCGCCATGGGAAACTGGTCCAGCGCGGCGCGGGTCAGTTTTTGGATTTCCTCATCGTCCATGTGGGTGTAGATCGTGCCTTCGGCCGCCCGCCCGTTTGAACCTTCGGTTTCCATGGGCATGTGCAGCATGATCTCGAAGCCGAGTTCGGCGCCGCGCTCGGCCGTTTCCACGCCAAAGGGCGTATTGGGGAGGATGGCCAGCGTCAGCCGGTTGTCGAGCGCGAGTATGCGATCGGTGTGCGTGCTGTTGTTGCCGCCGTCGTCGATGAGAATCGCGATCCGCGCGGGGGCGGTTCCGGTAAGGGGCGGGGCCTGGCGCGCGCTTCGCGGTGCGGGCGGCGCGGGCTCTTCGGGTGTGTCGGGGGCGCGGGCGTCCTCCTCCATACCGTGGTCCGGCTCTGTTTCCGGCTCGGGCTCCGGTTCGGGTTGCGGGTCCCGGGCTTCGGGCGGCATCGGGGGCGTGATCTCCGGGTACTCGGGTTGGGGATCGGGCCGCGGGGGCTCGGAACCGGGTTCAGGGGGATCGCTGCCCGCGATGCCCTTGCCGAGGAGCGCGGCGCCGCCGCCGGAATCGTCCGGATCCCGGTCCGGGGCCGGGGAGGTGGCGCATGCCAGGCCCACGCAGGGTTTGCCGGCAATGGTGAGCAGTATATCGACGCCCTCGGGCAGATTCGGGCTGGTGCTTGCCTCAACGCCGGGGAGGGTGTTGGCGGCTTCGATGCGCGCGCGGAGTTCACCGGTGGTGAGGCCCGGGGGGAGTTCCGCCTGGAAGGCGGTGTAGCGCCAGCGCGCTCCGAGATCTTCGCGATCCTCGGTGACGCCACGCGCGTAGATCGCGCCGCTTCCGAGGGACTCGAGTACGTCTTCAACCAGATTCGCGGCCATTTCGCTTGAATTGCGCAGGTCGCTCCGGTGCGCCTCGGCCGCCTGGCGCCCGGAATTGACGATGGTGATTTCGGCGAACGGAATATCGTCGGTGTAGAGGGAGACCCGCTCGCGCCCGGCGGCGGGATCGCGCTCTTTATCCAGGAGCTTGACGAAGTGGTTGCTGAGCTCTTTCCTGAGTTGTTCCTTGAAGGCGCCTGCGTCGAGTTCGCGCGGGAGGGTAACGGCGAACCGGTGGGCGCGCCAGTGGGTCCGCCGCCCGCCCCGGTCCATCGAGGCTTCCACGGGCGGTTCCCGCGAAATGTTTGCGGCGGGCACATACTGCTCGCGGAGGATGCGCTCGGCCAGGTCGGCGAGGCGGTCGGTTTCGGGGCCCAGGTTGACGGGGCGCGAGAGCCAGAACCAGGCCCCGAGCATGCCGGCTAGAATGGCCAGCGTGGACAGGGCCATGAAGGCGATGATGTAGTAGGCGGCGCCGGGAACGCCGGCCTGGTGCTTGCGGGAGGCGGGCATCAGAAATCGACCCATTCAATATCGTGAAGGGGGGTTCCCAGGAATTGTTCGCCTACCTGCATGAAGGAATCCGGTGCGTCGCTGACAAAGAAACGGAAGCGCGGGATCATGGGGCGTTCGCCGCACAGGCCCATGGCCTCGAGGGTCTCCTGTACGGCGGCGGCGGTTTCCTCGGCGCTGTCGACCAGTGTAACAGTTTCTCCGGCCGTTTCCGCAATGGCCTCCTTGAGCAGGGGATAGTGCGTGCACCCGAGGACGAGGGTGTCGATGCCGTTTTCGAGGAGGGGCAGCAGGTACTCCCGGGCGATGGCGGACGGGATTTCGCCGCGGGTCCAGCCTTCCTCGGCCAGGGGCACGAAGAGCGGGCAGGGGCGCGTGAAGACTTTCAGATCGGGATTCAGCGCCCGGATCGCCTGGGGGTAGCGGCCGCTGCGTATCGTGCCGCTGGTGCCGATCACGCCGATGCGCCCGTTTTGCGTGGCGCGTACGGCGGCGCGGGCTCCGGGCTCGATCACGCCGAGCACGGGCACGTCGAGGTGATCGCGGAGGGCGTCCACGGCGAAGGCGGAGGCGGTGTTGCAGGCGACGACCATCATCTTGATATCGCGGGCGACGAGGATCTCCGCGCAAGCGCGGGCGTAGCGGATGACGGTCTCGGGGGATTTTGTGCCATACGGGACGCGGGCGGTGTCGCCGAGGTAGATGATGGCTTCGCCGGGGAGACGGCTGGCGATCTGGCGGGCCACGGTGAGGCCGCCAACGCCGGAATCGAACACCCCGATGGGTGCGTGCGCGCCGGTCATGGGGAGGCGCTCAGCGCTGCGCGGCCAGCCACTGCCCATCCGGGCTGACGGGCTGGCTGAGGTCGATGTGGGCGGGGAAGGCGTCGGTGGGCGGCTCGTCTTCGATCAGAAACCGGACGCGGCGGATCTGGGGCTCCTGCGGGTTTTGCAGCGCGCTCTGGGAGACGGTCTGCACGACGCCCTGGACCATCAGGCTTTCGAGCAGGGCGCTTCCGCCGCGGGTGTCGGCCTGTAGCTCGCGGGAGAAGTTGATAACGAGCTCGCCATCGGGGCGAAGGAACAGGGACTTGAGGTGAACACTTGGCGGCAGTATTGGGGCGATGCCCGATTTCGGTCCCGCGATGAGGGCGGTAAGGGCGGCGCGGGCATTTTCGATTGAGGATTCACTGAAGGGAAGAATCTGCTTCTCCGGCGCGAGCGAACGGCCATCGGCGGCGGCGAAATAGAGCTGGATCTCGCGTTCGCCGAGGGAGGCGATGCGGCTGGACCCCAGGGGGGCGGTTTCGGCGGCGGACTCACCCGGCTGGAATGCGCCCAGGGGATCGCGGCCGCTTGCGGCGATTTCGCGCACCAGTAGGATGACGATGAACAGGAGGATCAGGGTGACCATGGCCCAGATGGACAGAACGAGCTTCTGCATGACGTTCCAGCGAAACGTGCTGCTCATGGGGAGGCCTCCGCGGGCGCGCCGCCGCCGACAAGCTGGTGTATGCCCTCGGCGATGGCTTCGGCGAGCTGGCGCTGATAGGCCTCGGAAGCGAGCCGGGCTTCGTCCTCCGGGTTCGAGAGGTTTCCAAGCTCGATAAGGACGCCGGGAACCTCGCTGGCCTGGTGGAGCAGGAGCGGCATCTCGTGCACGGCGGGCGCGTCCTGGCCGTCAATCGCCCGCAGCGATGCGGCGAGCGCCTGCGCGGCGCGCAACCCGGGTTTCGGGGCGGTGCTCAGTTGCGCCGCGGGGCGGTGCGCGACGAGCGCCGGCCCGCGCGCGCCGGGGGCCATGCTCGCGCCGCAGTGAATGCTCAGCACCAGTTGCGCTCCCGAGCTCTCGATGCTGGCCGCGCGCTGGCCGGCGCCGCGGGCCTCGTCGGCGTCGCGGGTGGCGACGGTCGCGACGCCATACCGCTCCTTGAGCAAACGGCGCACCTGGCCGGCGACATTCAGGCAGAGGTCCTTTTCGAGTAGCCCTCCCGGGCCGGCGGCCCCGGTGTCCTCGCCGCCGTGGCCGGGGTCAACGGCCAGCAGGAAATTGCGCGTGTCCTGAAACGGGGCCGCCGGAAGCGGCGCGGCGGGCGGCGGGGAGACCGATTCCAGCGGCGCCATTTCCAGGTCGGGGGTGGCCTCCGCGGGCGGCGGGAGCGCGACGGATTCGAGCGGCGTCTCCATGGGCTCGATCGCGAGCGCGGAGCCGCTCGCGGCGGTCTCGGGGGGGGCGAAACCAAACGCGGCCCGCAGTACGGGGACCAGGTCTTCAATGGCGATCAGGGCGTCGCTGCCGTAGGCGCGCACGGGGTGCCGCAGGGCGAGATCGGCGCCGGCGGCCTGGAGCGCGTTGGATTCCAGGGGCGCCTCGATCCGCGCCCCGTCGAGATCCATGACGGCGCTGCCGCCGGTGACCGCGAAAGCGGCCCCGATCTGCCGGGCGATGTCGTTGAAGGATGCGTAGGAGACCCCCTGGCTTTTGTATTCGGGCAGGACAAGTGTGGCGGTAACGCCATTGCGGACGACGTCGATGCGCTGCTCGGCGGCGGCGGCGGCGGCGAGCGCCAGCGCCAGCACGGCGAGGAACGGGCGTAGTGAGGTCTTAGAGGAGAATCGGGACATGGACGGCTATCGGCTCTTTTCGAGGTTCCGGACGCGCTGATCAATGATGACGTTGTTTTCGAAAGAACCGGTACCCCCGGGCGACTCGATCGTGAGGAAGAGAATCAAGCCGAATACCAGGAACAGCCCGATGATGACGGCGACGCCTATTTTTTCTTTGGAGCTCATACGTTCACTACCTGATGTTCCGCTGCACGCGGATACCCGCGGTTAGGGGCGCCAAGCCGCCCGCTACTTTCGCTTGTCATCGAATGTCATGCGGACGCCCTTCTGCCCGATCTCCGGCGCCTTTCTCCGGGCGAGTTGTATGTTGGACTGGGCCCGGCTGACCTCGGTGTTCAGTTTATCCAGGCAGGCCTGGCAAAGTTTCTTGGACAGGCTGATGGCCGGCGCGCCGCAGCGCCCGCAGATCGGGCGTTCTCCCGGGGTGAGCTGGGCCACCACGCCCTCGCCCACCATGCGGCGCACCACCGAGACATCCACGTCGGCGAGCTCCGCCACCTGCTCCGGATTCAGATCGCTGTGGAGTTCCAGAACGCCCAGCACCTTTTCCCGGTCGGCCGCCTCGGCCGCCTCGCAGTCCAAGCAGACGGGGGACTTCAACTTGCTGAACATTTTGTTGCACCGAGCACATGACGCCAGGGGCATGGGGTATCTCCTCTAATCACGGGGCCAGTCGTAGCGAACGGACTCCCAGTCTATATCGAGGTTGCCCACCACATTGGCTTTTAAGACCTGTCCGTCGTGGGATACGTTAACGCCCACGCGCACGGAGCGTATGGGGATGTTTTCCTGATCGAGCAGGGCCTTTTCACGCGCCGGGTAGTCCACGCGCAACCATGTGCGCCGCGCCACCGGCAGCTCCAGGCCTTCCCGGCCCTCGTCCTCGGACACATAGCCGAGTGTGGCCCCGGGGGCGAATACGTACTGATCTTCCACGCCATCATCGCGCAACTGGTTCTCCAGCACTGAACGCGCGCCAAAGGAGGCGAGCAATTCATCGCGAGCGGCTTCCGCCGCTTCCGGCCCCTCCGTCTCCAACACCAGGTCGAGGCGCTCCCGCGCCCAGGGGGTCAATTCCAGCACCCGCTCCCAGTCGCCTTCCTGGTAGGCGCGGGCATAACGCCACGCGACGCTGTCCTCGATGCCGGGGGCCCGCTCCGCGGGTCCGCTCACGTTGCCGGACGCCGCGGCGGGCGAACCTGCCGGGAACTCCGACTGCGACATCCGGTATGCGAAGCCGACAATCGCGCCGAGGAGCGCGCCGACGGCCAGGGCCATGAGAAAGCGCCGGGGCCGACTCTGAGTATTCTGTGTCACGTTATAAGGGTATCAAAGAGCAGGCGATGGCGTCAATCAACTGATATAACAGTGAATTTTGCGGCGGGCGCAACAATTAACGCCTCCGGCGGGGCATTCATCCCCTATCGCCGGTAAATCCAGTCGCGTTGCGCATATTTTTCGCGGGCAAGCGCTTCGGCGCGCGCCAGTGCGTCCGGCGGGGGGTGGTCCACGGGCGCGCCGGCCTCAAACGCGGCGGCCAGGGCGGCCTTGAGCGCGTCGGGCGTCGCCGGGACGGGGGCGATGAAATCGCGGTGCGGCCGCGCGCCCCGGTAGTCCGGCCGGTCCTGCGGTTCGCGAAGGTAGCGGTCGATCGCGTCAAGATCGGGCCGGTAGAGCAGGGTTCCGTGGTGTAGGATCGCGTTTCGGCGGCGGCGCTGGGCGTTTCCCGAGATTTTCCGGCCCTGAACGGCGATATCGGAGATGCCCGCGCGTTCGGCGGCGATACCGAGGGTTTTCAGGGCCGCGCGGACGCGATCGAGGATGTAGCGGTAGGAGCCGTGCAGGGACGCGGCCTCGGGATGATTCGCGAGGGTGAGAAACAGCGCGAAGTTGAGAGAGCCGGGACCCTGGAGCACGCAGCCGCCGGCGGTGCATCGCCGCATGATGGGCACGCCGTCGGCCAGGCACCGATCTTCGTGCACCTCGGCGGTCAGGCGCTGGCCGGTTCCGAGCACGACGAACGGCGCGGGGCACTCCCAGAAGCGGATTGTATCCGGCTGCAGGCCCTGATCGACCGCCTCCAGCAGCGCCTCTTCCAGCGCCAGGTTGGTCGCCGGATCGGGGCTGCTGTAATCAATACACCGCATCAGAGACAGGCGCAGTTCAGATCCCGCGCGGCCTTCACTTCATCGAGGCGGCCAACCGGCGTGTTGACCGGCGCGGCGTGCAGGGACTCGGGATCGGAATCCACCAGCGCGGCGATTTCGAGCATTGCGTCGCAGAACGCGTCCAGCGTTTCCTTCGACTCCGTCTCGGTCGGCTCGATCATGAGGCATTCCTTGACGGTGAGCGGGAAGTAGATCGTGGGCGCGTGGAAGCCCCGGTCGAGGAGGGCCTTCGCGATGTCGATGGCGTGGACGCCCTTGTCCGCCTGGGACGAGGCCGTGAAAACGCACTCGTGCATGTAGCGCGCGCTGAAGGCGGATTTGTAGGCGCCCTTCAGCCGGGCGTGGATGTAGTTGGCGTTCAGCACGGCGTTGCGGCTGACTTCCTTGAGTCCCTCGTTGCCGTAGTGCCGGAGGTAGGCGTAGGCGCGCACGGCGATGAGGAAGTTCCCGAAGAAGGCGGCGACCCGCCCGATGCTCTTTTCCGGCGTGGCGAGGGTGTAGCGGTCCCCCTCCTTCACGACGCGCGGGCCGGGCAGGTAGGGCAGCAGGCGCTCGCCCACGCCAACCGGGCCACAACCGGGGCCGCCCATGCCATGCGGGGTGGCGAACGTCTTGTGCAGGTTGTAGTGCATCACATCGAAGCCCAGATCGCCCGGGCGGCACTGCCCCACGATCGCGTTCAGGTTCGCGCCATCGTAATAGAGGAGCGCGTCCCGGGTATGGGCGAGCTGGGCGATCTTCGCCACGTCCTTTTCGAAGAGTCCGTGGGTGTTCGGGCAGGTGAGCATGATGCCGGCGACGTTGTCGGTCAGCATTTTTTCGAACGCGTCCAAATGAATGGTGCCGTCCTTGTCCGACGGGATCTCCACCACCTTGAATCCGGCCATGATCGCGCTGGCGGGATTGGTGCCGTGCGCGCTGTCCGGGATGATAATGGTGTCCTTGTGGGCGTTGCCCTTGTCCTGGTGGTAGGCGGCCATCAGCAGGGCGCCGGTAAGTTCGCCGTGTGCGCCCGCGATCGGCTGGAGGCTGGCGGCCTTCATGCCCGCGACCTCGGCCAGCTGGCGCTCAAGCTCGTGGATGAGCGCGTACGCGCCCTGGCAGTGGTCTTCATAGACCGGGCTGCTGGAGAAATGCGGGTGCAGCTGCGCCAGGCCCGGCTGGGCCGCGGCGACCTCGGCGATCTTCGGATTGTACTTCATCGTGCAGGAGCCGAGCGGGTAAAAGGTGTCGTCGATGCCGACATTCCGCTGGGACAGGTGCGTGAAATGGCGGACGATGTCGATCTCGGCCATTTCGGGCAGTTCGGCATCCTGGTCGCGGCAGAGATCCGCCGGCAGCGCGGCCTGCGGCACATCGAGCGCGTCGAGGGTGAGGGCGCGGCGGCCGGGGCGGGACTTTTCGTAGATCAGCTGCATGAAACGTTCTCCAGCGCGCGCGCGAAGGCGTCGAGTTCCTCGCGGGAGCGCTTTTCCGTCACGGCGATAAGGAGGTCATTGGGTTCGCCCGCGCCGACATCCGCAAGCGGCAATCCGGCGACGAAGCCGTGTTCCAGCATGGCGGCGCACACCTGACGCGCGCCGGCGGGCAGGCGGACGGCGAATTCGTTGAAGGTCGGGTCGTCGTTCAGCACGGTGGCGAAGCCGAGCTGTTTCTTGAGGTATTCCGCTTTCGAGTGGCAGGCGACGGCGAGTTCCTTGAAGCCATCCTTGCCCCAGAGCGAGAGGTGGATCAGGGCGCGCAGGGCGCACAGGGCCTGGTTGGAGCAAATGTTGGACATGGCCTTGGTGCGCCGGATGTGCTGCTCGCGGGCCTGGAGCGTGAGCACGAAGCCGCGCCGCCCTTCACGATCGACCGTTTCGCCGGCGATGCGGCCGGGCATTTTGCGGACATGATCCTTGCGCGTGGCCATGATGCCCAGATAGGGCCCGCCGAAGCCCAGCGGCATGCCCAGGCACTGGCCCTCGCCGATGGCGATATCGGCGCCCATTTCGCCGGGGGTCTTGACCAGGCCCAGCGAAACGGGATAGAAGGACACGACCAGCAGGGCCTTCGCTTCGCGGCAGCGCGCGCCCAGGGCGGTGTAGTCCGCCACCGTGCCGAGGAAACTCGGGTTCTGGACAATGACGCAGGCGGCGTCGGCCGGGTCGTCGCCCTCAACAATGTCGAGCTCAAGGTTGGCTGCGTGCGTGAGCAGCATTTTCCGGTAGACGGGATTGAGGGAGGGGTGCAGCACGACCCGGTGTCGGCGGGTAATGCGGACAGCCATCGTCGCCGCTTCAAAGACGGCCGTGCCGCCGTCGTAGAGCGAGGCGTTGGCGAATTCCATGCCGGTCAGGCGGCACATGGCCGACTGATACTCATAGATGCTCTGGAGCGTACCCTGGGAGCGTTCCGGCTGGTAGGGCGTGTAGGCGGTGTAGAATTCGCTGCGGCCCGAAAGCGCGTCCACGGCGGCCGGAATATAGTGGTCGTAGTAGCCGCCGCCGAGGAAAGAGACCTGTCCGGCCTGGTTGCGGGCGGCGAGGGCGGCCACGTGATCGCGCACCGCCATTTCCGACATGCCCGGCGGGATATCCCACGATTTCATGCGCAACGGGGCCGGGATGCTGCTGAAGAGCTCCTCGATGTCGGCGACACCGATGGTCTCCAGCATGGCCTGCCGGTCGGCCTCGGTGGTGGGGATCCAACTCATGGATGCGTGTACTCCTGAAGGGGCATGCCCGCCCCGGGACGGGCGGGCCGGTATGGTTGACAAGGATTGCGCCGCGGATCGGGCGCGGCCCGGCGAAAATGGGCGCGCCGCGTCCGCTGATAGAGACCCATGCGGCGGGCGCGGCGATACCCGGGGGCGGGCGGCGCGCGGGAAACTGGCTAGCCGAGGCTTTCGACGAAGGCGCGGTAGGCCGAGATGTCCATCAGCGCGTCGAACTCGGTGGCGTCCACTTCTTCGAGCTTGAAGAACCATCCGCCGCCATAGGGGGCTTTGTTGACCAGTTCGGGGCGCGACTCGAGGGCCTCGTTGATCTCGACGACGGTCCCCGACACGGGCGCGTAGATATCGCTGGCGGCCTTCACGGATTCCACGGCTGCGACTTCCTCGCCGGCCTCGACCTCACGGCCGACCTCCGGCAATTCGATGTAGGTGATATCGCCGAGTTGCGCCTGGGCATAATCGGTGATGCCGACGAAATACTGGCCGCCCAGCTCGCCGATCCATTCGTGTTCTTCGGTGTACCTGAGATCATCGGGGTTCATCGAGGCGTTTCCTTCGCGTTTCCACATTGAACCGGGCCGCCGTGCGCGCGAAACCCGGCGGCGGGCTGACTGAACCAAGTATAACGCGGCGCCGGCCCAAAGCGGGGCGATGCCGCGGCTTTCACGGGAATGGCTAAAACTTCTTGCGGCACGTGCCCCCGGCATAGACCGGGATGGCCGCCGTTTCGACGGGGAGATCGCGCGGGCCGGCGGTCAACGCGACGCCCGGGTGGGCCAGCGCCCGCGGCAGATCCGCCAGGCCGACCCCGCAGCCCACGCTGGGGCCGAAGGTGCCGCTGGTGACCGCGCCCACAACCTGGCCATCGTGCTTCAGTTCGAAGCCATGGCGCGGCGCCCGGCGGTCGGCGGACTTGATGGCGACCAGCACCGTGTGATCCCCCGCGTCCCGCTGGGCTACCAGGGCCCGCTTCCCCACAAATTCCTTGTCCCACGCGATGAGTCGGTCCATGCCCGACGCCAGCGGGGTCTTATCGGGGCTCAGATCCTCGCCATTCAGCGGGTAGCCCACCTCGGTGCGCAGCGTGTCGCGCGCGCCCAGGCCGCAGGGGGCCACGTCGGGATGCGCCGCGAGACGCTCCCACAGGGGCACGGCGAGATCGTTGGGGACGAAGATTTCGTAGCCCACTTCGCCGGTATAGCCCGCGCGGGTGACCACGATGTCGCGGCCTTCCCAGTTCAGGCGCAGGCCGTTCCAGTATTTCAGATCGCGCAGCGCCTCGAAACCCAGCGAGAGCATTACATCGCGCGCGAGCGGCCCCTGCACGTCGAGCTTCGCGGTGGCTTCGCTCACGTTCTCCACGCCGGGAATCGCCGAGAGCAGGCTGTGGATCTGATCGAGGGGGCCGGCGTTGGTGACCAGGTAGAGCTCGTCTTCCGCGAGCCGCAGGCCGACGCAATCGTCGATGATGCCGCCCTGCTCGTTCAGGATCGCGCTGTAGCGGCAGAGGCCCACCCGGAGATTCACCATGTCCGAGAATACGAGCCGGTCAAACGCCGCGATCGCCTCCGCCCCCCGCAGCACGAATTCCCCCATGTGCGAGCAATCAAACAGACCGGCCTTCGACCGGACGTGGAGGTGCTCGTCGATAATCCCCGCGAACTGCACCGGAAGCGCCCAGCCGTGAAAGTCCACGACCTTGGCGCCGTGCTGCGCGTAGATGCCGTGCAATGGCGTTTGCCGCATGGTGGCAGCCTCCAAAAAATCACCCGCCGGTCCGACCGCCGGAACGTTCCGGGCCGCATGGCTAAGTGGTTGCTGAAAGATAACTTAAAGGCGCCCAGGCGAACGGCAATTCGATACGTCCCGCCGCTTCACCGTGGTCAGGCCCACGCAATAGCTCGCCAGTCACGGCGGGATTTGCCGCATACTGTGCCAGAAAGCGCCCGGGGAATCAAGATCTCGGGGGGGCGTTGCGCGTTGCGCGGCGTCGGCGGGCGCGTGGCGGTTGCCGGAGTGGCAGATTTTCATCGGCGCGGCCGTTCAAAATGCGTTGCGTCACCCGTTAAGGATGAAAACGGACGGCGGCTTCGCCGCCTGGCAGGCGGCGAAGCCTGCGCTCCCAGCCTTTTGCGCTTCCCCATTAAGACGTGCTGTGCCGTGGTTTGCTTGAGGCACATGTGGAGAAGATGGGGCGTGCAATCATCGGAGCAGTATGACATTGATCGGTCACGGCCAACCCCGTCCGCGGCTGAGGAAATGCCTGCGTTCCCGTTTCGATCTTGAGGGTATTATAAATCAAAGTTGCGTATTGCGCAATAAGCAACTTGACTTCCTTATATTTCCATGCTATCCTCTAATTCAGGATGGAAGTTGAATTCGACGATAACGACCTGGAACGCCTGCTCTTCGACCCCGGATTTCGGTCGCGCCTCCCGGCGGAGGTGGCTGTCGATTTAACGTGTGCGGTGAGCGCATTTCCTACAATTTTGTGCTAACGCCCTATGGCGTCATTCCCGCGAAAGCGGGAATCCAGTGGAATTCGGAGGTTTGTGCGTTCGCGTCGCTGGATCCCCGCGTTCGCGGGGATGACGAATCTGCTCATTCCTTCTATAGTGTAGGGTGAGTTAAGTAAACCGACAGCCCCGGATGTGGTGAAGATGTACCGGAAACGAATGCAGTTCATCCTGAACGCGCCGGACGAACGCTCCTTTCGGACGATGAAGAGCTTTCATTTCGAGGAATTGCGCGGCGACCGCCAGGGCCAACATTCCATCCGGCTGAACAGACAATATCGCCTTGTGTTCCGGTTCGAGGGCGTTTCGCCCGAGAAGCGGCTCGTTGTGCTCGCAGTTGAGGACTACCACTGATATGGCAATCTCCACGAACACCCTCGTCGAAGTCTTCCCGCCCGGCGAGTATATCCAGGACGAACTGGAAGCGCGCGGCTGGCTCCAGACCGATCTCGTGGATATTCTGGGCGTGGACAAGAAGACCGTCAGCGATATCATCGCGGGAAAGCGGAGCATCACGCCCGACATGGCCGTGCTTATCGGCGAGGCCTTCGGCACCGGTCCCGAAGTCTGGCTGAATCTGGACAACGCGTACCGCCTGCATCACACCCGATGCGGCGCGGACCGCGTCCGGGAGGTATCGCGCAAATCCGAACTGTACGCGAAGTATCCCATCCGCCAGATGGCCAACCGCGGCTGGCTCAGCCAGACCAAGGACATGGCGCTGTTGGAACAGGAACTGGCGGCGTTCTTCACGCCGGAGGACCTGGGTTTCGCCGCGCGGCGCTCGGGCGATGAGGCGAAGGAGCCCCTGCAACTGGCCTGGCTCTACCGCGCTCACCACCTCGCCAGGACCCTGCCCGCCGAGCCCTTTTCCGAGACCGCCCTCGCCCGGGCCTTTCCCGAGCTGAAGACGCTCCTCCGCGACCCGGCCGACCTCGTCAGGCTCCCGGAGATCCTCGCCCGCGCGGGCGTCCGCATTCTGATTGTCGAAGCGCTTCCCACCTCCCAGATCGACGGCGTCTGTTTCTGGCTCGATCAGAAAATGCCCGTAGTCGCGCTATCCACCCGGCTCGATCGCATCGACAACTTCTGGTTTACCCTGATGCACGAGTTGATGCACGTCAAATACGGCCACGGCCGCGAACGCGCCATGCTCGACGTCGATATCCTGGGGCGCAAGGACGATATCCCCAAGGAAGAGCGCCTCGCCAACGAAGGCGCGGCGGAATTTTGTGTGCCCCAGGCGGAACTCGAAGCCTTCATCGCCCACACCCGCCCCGGGTTCTCCATGGCGAAGATCACTGCCTTCGCGGAGGACATTCAGGCGCACCCGGGGTTGGTGGTGGGCCAACTGCAGCACCGGGGCGTGATTGAATACCGGCAGCACCGGGGAGCGCTGAAGAAAGTGCGGTCGGCGCTGCTGGCGGACGTGGCGTTTGATGGGTGGGGGGAGGTTGCGACAACAACCGCTTAAATCCCGAGACCAAGTCGGTATGGAACATGACCGTTGGCACGCCAACGAGCACCTTGGCGCGCGTCAGGCGAACTGAAGGCGGCCCTTGGGTTCCGGAATGGGGCGACCGAGTTCCCTGGCGGTCTCGACCCAGTGTTGAATCACCACTTGCGCATTGGCCAACGCTTCCTCATAGGAGGCGCCATCCGCCATGCAACCCGGTAGCTCCGGCACGTCGACAACGAACGCCTGATCTTCTTCGCTCCAGAATATGATGAGTTCATACTTAATCGACATCGGTTGATCCCAACTGGTACTTGATGAGGAGGTTTCGTATCTGCTTCACCTGATACGCCTTCGCGCTCTTTCCCCTGGGTTGAATATTGATGATTTCGTCCACGCCTTCTTTGGTGAAGATGTGGTGGCCGCCCCGGCAACGCTCATCGAAACCCAATCGCTGAAGCAGCTGGCACAACATGCTGAAATCGGTGTTACTATCCGACGCGCCCACGAGTATAGCAGCGCGAAGCTTCTCATACTTTCCCATGCACGCCCAATCGATTTGGCACTCCCTCGCACCCGCGCGGATGCGAGCCAATTCAAGTGTCGGATCTTCTATCTCTGCAAGTATACCATGGCGCCAACTCACCGTTGCCAAAGAAAACAGCGCACAGCTTGTCTATTTGGCGCGAGGTGGTGTGATGTCGGTTGCGGTCGTTGCCGCGGCCAGGAATGCCCGCGATCCCTTGCTGCCGGATCGCGTGGCGCGGGTGTTCGCTTGAGGTTGCTGCGGCCTCGGAATGTCCGAGGCCCCATGGGAGCCCGGATCGATAAGCTATCGTATGCATGGCATCGCCGCTGGCGGCCAAACGTGCTACAGCGCCACACCCGGCAGCCCGAGAATTCGATTGCTTGCGCGGCATGTTACAATGCCCTATGCTGTCTGTTTGCAGGGATGAATGGCCGAAGAAGGCCCTGAAGGGCTAGCGAGATGTTTGGTCTGGGATTAGTGCTTGCGCTCACGATTCTGCTTATCGTGCTGGGAGCGGAACGGTTCTCCGGTTACGTCAAACGCGGCTTCCAACTCATCCGGGATCTGCATCTGTACATCTGGGACCTGAATAAGCATGTGGATGAACTCAGGGAGCAGGCCCGTCGCAGTCTCGGGCGGCACCCCGTCTACCAACGTAACCCGGAAACTTACCTTGATCCCGTTTCGGCTTTTGTCATCTTTCTTGTGTTCCTCGCGGCGCTTCTCTTCTTCGTTCATGATTCGGGCGTGTACCCCCAAGCCTGGCTTACGCCCTTCGGCCCGGATTGAACCGGTCCGGCATCGCGCGGGATGCGGTACGCAAGCTGGTTTCAGCCCCCGGTGTGGCGCTTGAAGAAGGCCACGGCGCGGACCGAATACTTTTCGAATTCGGCGTCGTGCGCGCCGCCGGCCCGCGAGTGCGGGGTTTGGGGCCATTCGGTTTCGACGGCGTAGCCGGAGGTTCGAAGCGAGGCGGCGAATTCCTGCGCGATACCGAAGCGCGTGTCCAGTGTTCCGCACATGACGAGGAAGGGAACCCGATCGGCGCCGGGTGCGGCCCGGATTCCGGCGGCGTTGGCGACCCGCGGATCGAACAGGTCGTGGAGCCGTTCCGGGATCTTCGCGGCGTTTTCGGGCGCGGAAAGAAAGGTCACGGGGTCGGCCACGACGCCGTATTGCTCGATGAGCAGGGTCCCATCCGGCGTGGTCCACGTGCCGGCCGCGAAGGGCGCGCAGGCCCGCACCAGATCGGGGTGGGCGAGGGCGAAGCGGTGGGTGAACTGGCCGCCCATGGAGTAGCCGCACAGCAGTATCTTCTCGCGGACGTTGAACTCGGCGCGGACCTTCTCCAGCACGGCGCGAAGAAAGGCGGCCTCGCCCAGCGAGGGAAATCGGCTCACCTGTTTGTCTTCGGTAATGAATTCGGGTTGAACCACGATGGTGGGCAGCCCCGCGTCATCGGCCAGGCGGCGGACGGCGGCCGCGTAGAAATTCTCCGCCGCGTTGCCGCCACCGCCATGGACCATGACCAACGGCCAGTAGGTGGTTTCGGGGTTATAGTCCGCGGGCAGGGCGATGTAGTACGTGCGCTGGACGCCCTGGTATTCGAGTGTGCGGGGCTGGGGCGCGTTCTCCTCGGCGGAGGCCAGGCCGGAAGCGCAGGCCAGGGCGAAGACGACGGCCAGTGTGTGCAAGAGACGGGTCATTGGCAAGGGTTCTCAAGGGTTCGGCGAGCGCGTGCGAAACGGGAGGGCGCCGCTTTTCCCTGTTCGGCCACGGTCTTTCCGCGTTGTTCGCTGGTGGCTTCGATCTGTGCTGGATACGGCGGCATGCGCCCGCCGTGGTTAGTGTATCATGGGAGGCCGTAACGTCGGAGGAGAACTTGATGAATCGGATTGCACTTCAGCCAAACCGATTCGAGAGGCCTGCAGGCCGAATAACCCGTTCGGTGGCCAGCCCGCACTCGTGACTCGACGCACGGATCGCGATGGTCAGGTACGCGATTGCCGGATAAGACAGCCACCAACTGGAAGGAAGGCCGTGCGCGCGCTGTGTTCCCTAAGCGACAGCGCTTCGCATACACGCCAGTGCCCCGGGAAAAGTGCTCCCGGGATAGCTCCTGCTATTGCCCTCCCGTTTTTCGTCTTGCCAACGCCCTTCACCCGTGCTAGAGTGAAACTCGGGTATACACGTAGCCGTGGCCACGTCCGTCACACGACTGGAGGCCGGTCATGGTTCGCTTCGTTCGTTTCGCGTGTGGGGGCGTTTCGTTTCTGCTCCTCGGGGGATTGTTTCTCTGGGGGTGTCCTTGTCCCCCCACAACCGATACGACGCCGCCCTCGAACGTCCAACAAGTCGCCGCTGTTCGGGGTGATGGGGTGGTTACCCTTACCTGGGCCAACCCAACGAACAGCGATTTCCGGGGCGTTGTTGTTCGGCGCAGCGCGTCCGCGCGTCCATCAATGACGGATGCCAGCCTCACGGTGTTCGACGGCCGCGCGGAAGTGTTTGAAGACGAGGCGGTGGACAATTCGTCGACGTACTACTACGGGGCCTTCGCGCACGACGCGGTCCCGAACTATGCCTCGGGCGCGTTCGTAACCGTTCCTCCCAACACGGCTGGCGAGGGCGAGGGCGAAGGCGAAGGCGAAGGAGAGCCATCCGGGCTGGTGGAGGTTCCCGACCCGCTTTCCGGGGAAAACCCCCGCTATCCGGCTATTGCGCCGGCGGCGCCGCTTCCCGGCGCGGGCCTGCTGGACCCCGATTTCCATACGAGCCAGGTGCGCGTGACCTCCGCGGAGGCGCTCCGGCACGAGTACGCCCGTTTTGATCCGTTCAACGCGGATCAGAGTTTGATCCTCCTGCTTGAGCTCGCGGCCGGCGAGTGGCGCGTTTATCGCACACAAAGTATCCCGTATGACGACCCGGGCAATTTCTGGGGAAATATTGCCGTGGAGGAGCCGCGCTGGGACCCCGTCGTCCCGCAGCTGCTCTGGGGGATCGATGGGTTTCGCCTGGTGAATGTGCATCTGGACACGGCGGCCACAACAACGGTCAAGGACTTCGCCGCCGACCCGGCCATTGCGCCTATCCTGACGCAGCACCCGGACCTGTATCGCCTCACCATGCGCGACGAGGGCGAATCCTCCTGGGACAAGCGGTACTGGGCCTTCCTGATCCAGGGCTCGCAGGAGGACTACCGGGTTCGCTATCTCTTCACGTGGGACCGCGAGACCGACACTATTCTCGGCGTTCGCGAGCTGTCCGCGGCGGAATCGATTATCGACTGGGCCGGAATGTCGCCCCTTGGAATATGGGTTATCATCGGCGGCGATTGGGACAACGGGGGCGACTTGAACGGCCTCGTGTTGGCCAACAGGGAATTGACCCAGTTCCACCAGCTCGACTACGCAACGGCCCACGCGGACACCGGATTGGACACCGAGGGCAACGAAGTCCTGGTCATGCAGGGCGTCCGAACGGACTACGTCGATCTGCTGCCCCTGGATCTAGCGACCACCCCCATCGTAGGCGAGGAAACGGGCTACAACGGCACAAATCGAACGCCGCTTCTTCGATTGTATTATGACTCGGAGTCGGCGTCCGGGCTAAACAGCGGCGTGCATATTTCCTGCAATGCCCCGGGATACTGCGTTGTCTCCACGTACATTGAACCGGGCCTGCCGGAACAGAACTGGCTCGATCGCAAGATTGTGCTGGTGCGCCTCGACCCGGAAGCGCCGCGGGCCTGGTACCTGGCGCAGGTGTACGGCACGCGGGGAGAATACTGGGAGGAAACCCACGCCGCGATGACGAACGATGGCCGCCGCGTGATCTGGGCGACCAACTGGAACCAGCAGGTGGGAAGCGAGCGCGCCTGGCTTATGGAGTTGGTAATGCCTGCGGGCTGGAACGTGGCGCCGTGATGACCGGTGACCTGGACAATTCGCCGCGCTTATTCCGCGATCACCGCGCGAACCCGCCTCCCGGGAATCCACGACCCCCGGGAGACGGGATTGCGGGACTCGCCGGGACGGTTCCTGCCTCCCTGCCGATCCCTTCCTTACCGCAATCACAGGTGGCGCGGGGCCGCGCCAGACGCTACAATGCGGTTCGGACGCTGTCGCGAAAGGAAGTTCATCATGACAAATCGCCGCCCGCTCTCCCGTCTGTCCCTCTTCACCTTGCTTCTGTTGTTTGCCGGTTGCGTGACCACGTCCGCGCCCGCGCCAGACGCGCCAGACGCGCCGGAGGCCCCGGTTGCGGAAGCGCCCGCGCCCAAGCCCGCGGCGCTACCCGCGATGGAGGTTGGACCTGTGATAGCGGATTGGCCGCTCCTGCCCGCGCCGCGCTCGGTGGAAATGATGGGATCGATGGCGGGGATCGATCCGGCGACGGCGCTCTCGCTGGAGAGCTTCCCACCGGTGCTGGCGGCGGCGCTTAACGATGCGCTCGGGTCCTTTCCCCGGGGGCCGGGCGACGGATCGGGGCCTGCGCGGCATACATTCGCCATTGACGCAGGCGCCGTAAGCGCGCCGCAGGGCTATGTGCTTGAGATCGGCGAAGGGCCGGCCGGCGCGGTGGTCCGTGCGGTCGCGCATGATGAGCCGGGACTCTTTTACGCGGCGCAGACGCTGCGCCAGATCGCGCGGCTGTCGCAAGAAAAGGGGGCGGCGCCGCTTTGCCGGATCGTGGATTCCCCGGACTTTCCGAACCGGGGCCTCATGATCGACGTGGCGCGGGACAAGGTCCCTACGATGGAGACGCTGTACGGCCTGGTGGACTTGATGGCTTCGTGGAAGTTCAACCAGCTCCAGCTGTACACCGAGCACACCTTCGCGTATGCGGGGCACGAGGTCGTCTGGAAAGATGCGTCGCCCATCACGCCGGAGGAAGCCCGCCTGCTGGACGCGTACTGCCGGGACCGGTACGTCCAGCTTGTGCCGAACCAGAACTCCTTCGGACATATGGGGCGCTGGCTGTCGCACCCGCAATACGCGCCGCTCGCCGAAGTGCCGGGGCGCAACGACCTGAGCCCGGTCGACCCCGGATCGATCGCGCTCATCCGGGATCTGTATGGCCAGCTCCTGCCGAATTTCAGCAGCCCCTACGTGAATATAGGCTGTGACGAGACCGGGACGCTGGGCGATGGCCGCAGCAAGGCGGCGGCGGCGCGGCGCGGCAAGGGGCGGGTCTACCTCGATTTCCTGATCCAGATCCGCGAGGTGGCGGCGGCCCACGGCAAGTCAGTGCAGTTCTGGGCGGACATCATCAACAACTACCCGCCCCTGATTCCCGAACTCCCCGGGGACATGGTCGCGATGGAGTGGGGCTACGAGGCGAACCACCCGTACGCCGCCCACACGCGCCGCTTCCGGGAAAGCAGGGTCCGCTTCTACGTCGTTCCCGGGACTTCCTCGTGGAACTCCTTCCTCGGCCGGACGGATAACGCGCTGGCGAACATGCGGAACGCGGCGGAGCACGGCATCGCCAATGGCGCGGAGGGCTTCCTGCTCACCGACTGGGGCGATGGCGGCCACTGGCAATTCCAGCCGGTTTCCTACCTGCCGTTCCTCTTCGGCGCGGGTGTGAGCTGGCATTTCGAGGGGAATCGCTATATGGACGCCGCCGCGATGGCGGACCGTTACGCGTTTTTTGACGCCGCGGGCGTTACCGGGGGCGCCGCGCGGGATCTGGGCAACGCGCACCTGGCCTCCGGCATGGAGGTGGACAACCGGACCGTCTACTACCAGATCATGACGCGCTACCTGGACCGTCCCATGAACCGCTACGGGCTGGAGCGATTGACGGTGGAGAGCCTTGAGGCGACCATCGCCCGGATCGACGCGGGACTCGGCAGGCTGGAAGATGCGGACTTGCGCGGCCCGGACGCGGGGCTGATCCTGGCGGAATTCCGGACGAACGCCGCGCTGGCGAAATTTGCGTGCCGCCTGGGCATCGCCCGCATCCAGGCTGGCCGCGTTGGGACCTCGGCGCTGCCTTCTTCGGCGCGGGCGGCGCTCGCGGCGGAGCTGGAGGCTATCCTGCCCGCTTACAGGGAGTTATGGCTCGCGCGCAACCGCCCGGGCGGGCTCCAGGACAGCGCCGGACGGCTGGAAAACCTGGTTGCGATGCTGAAGCGATAGCGGGGCGCAAACCCGGGCGCGCGCCGGGCGGCGGGCATTCAAAACTTGCAGGGCAATCGCATTTAAACTTCCTGTTCGAGCCGAGCGCCATACGAACTGCCGGAAATGTAAGAAAAGGCGCGTATTGGAGTGCTGGCATTTCGCCTGCGGCGAATCCCCGACCTTGCCGGCAGAGATGCCGGCGCTCCAATACGCTCACTTTCATTGATTCAAGGATCCAAATTAACTCAAGTTTACGCCCAGATGTCGTGATCGGGCTTAAATGCGATTGCCCTGTCAAAACTTGCCCGCCGCCGGGTTTGTGTGCTATCCTTCCGCGATTTTCAACTTCACAGAGCGCTCAGGATCCGCTTGCGATTCGGGTGCCCGGGCCATGCCCGGGTTGCGGTGGGCGCTCGAGGCTTAACCCGAACGGAGAATTGAACATGGCAGTTGTATCCATGCGCCAGCTTCTGGAAGCGGGCATCCACTTTGGCCACCAGACGCGGCGGTGGCACCCGAAGATGAAGCCGTATATCTTCGGCCAGCGCAACGGCATCTACATCATCGACCTGCAGCTGACGCTCCGGCAGGTCTACAAGGCCTATGGCCTGGTGCGCGAGACGGTCGCCAACGGCGGATCGGTGCTTTTCGTGGGCACGAAGAAGCAGGCGCAGGAACCCGTGGCGACGGAGGCGCAGCGCTGCGGGCAGTATTTCGTGAACAACCGCTGGCTCGGCGGCACGCTGACGAACTTTCAGACGGTTCGCGGCAGTATCCAGGAGCTGAACAACCTTCAGGAACTGGAGTCGAGCGAGAAGATCGAGCGCTACAGCAAGAAGGAGCGCGTGATGCTCCGCAAGCGCCGCGAACGCCTGGAGAAGAACCTGCTGGGCATCCAGAAGATGCCGGGGCTCCCGAGCGTGGTCTTCATTGCGGACGCCAAGCGGGAGTACATCGCGGTGCGCGAGGCGAAGCGCCTGGGCATTCCGTGCATCGGCATTGTGGACACGAACTGCGACCCGGACGTGGTGGACCTGCCGATCCCCGGCAACGACGACGCGATTCGCGCGATCAGCCTGTTCTGCTCGGTGATCGCGGACGCCGCCATTGAAGGGAAGATGCGCCAGGAGAAGATCCGGGCGGACGAGGCCGAGAAGCGCGCGGCGCGTTCGAAGTCGGACCAGGACGACGCGGAAGATGCGGGTGAGGCGCCCGAATTGAGCGAAGCGATCGTTGCGGCCGAGCCCGCGGCCGAGGAAGCGGCCCCCGCGGCGGAAGAAGAGGCCTGAGGCCCCGCCGGGGCGCCCCCAAACCAGTCAGGAGTATTGAAGAATCATGGCAATTAGTGCGAGCGATGTAAAGTCCCTCCGGGAATCGACCGGCGCGGGCATGATGGATTGCAAAAAGGCGCTGGAGGAATCCGGCGGCAACATGGATAAGGCGGTGGCGTGGTTGCGCGAGCGCGGCATCGCCAAGGCGGCGAAGCGCGGCGACAAGGTGGCCTCCGAGGGCGCGGTGCAGTCGTACATCCACATGGGCGGCAAGGTCGGCGTGCTTGTGGAAGTGAACTGCGAGACCGACTTCGTGGCGCGCGGCGACGACTTCCAGGAACTGTGCCGGAACATCTGCCTGCAGATCTGTTCAACGGCCCCGCTGGCCGTGCGGCATGACGAGTTGAGCGCGGCCGTGGTCGCGGCGGAGAAGGATCTCTACGTCAAGCAGGCCGCCGAGACCGGCAAACCGCAGGACATCTGCGAGAAGATCGCGGAGGGCAAGCTGAAGAAGTGGTTTTCCGAGGTCTGCCTCATGGACCAGCCCTTCGTGAAGGATCCGGACAAGACGATCGACCAGATCGTGACGGAGCTGAGCGGTAAGGTGGGCGAGAAGATCACGGTCCGCCGTTTTGTGCGCTACCAGCTTGGCGAGGGCATCGAGAAGGCGGAGAGCAACTTCGCCGAGGAAGTGGCCGCCGAGCTCGAGAAGGCCAGCCAGAAGAACTAACCGGCATCCGGGCCGCCGCAATCGCGCGGCGGCCCGGCCCGCCGTTTGAACAGAGAGCGGCGCGCCCGGGCCTAAACCGGCGCGCCACCCGGGAAGGACGCACTTGGCCACGCCAGTCTACAAGCGAATCCTGCTGAAACTCAGCGGCGAAGCCCTCGAAGGGGCCTCGGGGAACGGCGGGATCGATTTTCCCACGCTGGGCGCCTTCTGCGACGAGATCAAGGAGGTGGTGGATATGGGGGTGGAGATCGGGCTGGTGGTTGGCGGCGGCAACATCTTCCGGGGGGCGCAGGGCGTTGAAACGGGCCTGGACCAGCCGACCGGAGACTATATGGGGATGCTGGCGACGGTGATCAACGCGCTGGCTATCCAGGCGTCGCTGGAGCAGCGCGGGGTTCGGACGCGGGTGATGACCGCCATCGAAATGCGCCCGATCGCCGAGCCCTATATCCGCCGCCGCGCCACGCGTCATCTCGAGAAGGGGCGGGTGGTGATTTTCGGGGCCGGCACGGGCAACCCCTTCTTCACGACGGACACGGCGGCGGCGCTGCGCGCGAACGAGATCGGCGCGGAGCTGGTGATGAAGGCGACGAAGGTGGACGGGGTCTACGACGACGATCCGGTGAAGAATCCGTCGGCGAAGAAGTATGGCGAGCTCGACTACACGACGGTGTTGACGAACAAGCTCCGCGTGATGGACGCGACGGCGATATCGCTTTGCCGGGAAAACCGGCTGCCCATCCTGGTGTTCAACTTGACGAAGCCGGGAAATGTTGTCAGAGTGTTGCGGGGCGAATCGATTGGAACGCTGGTAAAGGGAGAGTAACGGTGTCACACCCAGTACTTCAGGAAGCCACGGAGAAGATGGACAAGAGCGTGGCGGCATTCCAGCAGGAGATGAGCAGCCTGCGGACGGGCCGCGCGAACGCGGGGATGCTGGAAGTGGTGGAGGTGGAGGTGTACGGCGCGAAGATGAAGATTAACCAGCTGGGCACGGTCACGGTGCCCGACCCGCACCTTATCGTGATCGATTTGTGGGACAAGAGCCAGATGCAGACCCTCGAGAAGGCGATCATGATGTCCGGGCTCGACCTGACGCCGTCGAACGACGGGCACGTGATCCGGCTTCCGATCCCGCCGCTGAACGAAGAGCGGCGGCGCGATCTGGTGAAGGTGGCGGGGAAATATGTGGAGGAGGCGAAGGTGGCTTGCCGGAGCATCCGCCGCCACGCGATCGACACGCTGAAGAAGCTCCAGAAGGACGGCGAGATTCCCGAGGACGACGCGCACCGTCTCACGGACGCGGTCCAAAAGCTGACGGATTCGCACACCGAGAAGATCGACGCAATATTCAAGGCCAAAGAGGCCGATATCATGGAAGTCTAGGTTTGTCTTGTACCGCCGCCATCTGACGAGGTATTCCTGCCGCGGATGCGCGCGCGACCGCGCGCGCGATCGCGGCAGTTTTCTTTTTCCGCGGACCGCATCCTGGAGCGAATGAGCGCACCCATGCAGGGCATACAACTCGACAGCCGAATCGACATGGCGCGCCTCCCCCGCCACATCGCCATCATCATGGATGGGAACGGGCGCTGGGCGAGCGAGCGGGGGCTTTCGCACGTGGAGGGGCACGAGGCCGGGGCGAACAGCGTGCGGGCGGTGATCGAGACGTGCCGCAAGCTGGGGATTGACGCCTTGAGCCTGTACGCGTTCTCGACGGAGAACTGGCGGCGATCGAAGTTTGAGGTGAGCGCGCTTTTCCGCCTGCTGAGCAAGTACATCCAGCAGGAAATCGACGAGATGGACGAAAACGACATCCGCATCTGCTTCATGGGGCGCCGCGAGGGGCTTCCGGAGCGGGCGCTTTCGGACATGGACTCGTGTGTCGAGCGGACCCGCGACAACACCGCGATGACGGTGAATATCGCGCTGAACTATGGCGGGCGCGCGGAAATTGTGGACGCCACGCGGCGTATCGCGGCGGCGGTCCAGGCGGGCGAACTCCGCGCGGAAGAGATCGACGAGGCCGCCTTCGCGCGCTATCTGTATCAGCCCGATCTCAACGAAGTGGACCTGCTCATCCGCACGAGCGGCGAACTCCGCGTGAGCAACTTCATGCTGTGGCAGATGTCCTATTCGGAGATCATCATTTCCGACACGCTCTGGCCCGATTTTGACGAAGGCTGCCTGTGCGAAGCGATTGTGGCGTACCAGCACCGGCACCGGCGCTTCGGGGGGCGCCCGTAATGAAGGCGAATCAGGGCGCCACGT
This sequence comes from Candidatus Hydrogenedentota bacterium, assembly GCA_019637335.1. Taxonomy (NCBI): domain Bacteria; kingdom Pseudomonadati; phylum Candidatus Hydrogenedentota; species Candidatus Hydrogenedentota bacterium. The sequence goes on from JAHBVV010000008.1 coordinate 28,831, forward strand.
TGACCCGGCTGCTCACGGCGATTGTGTTGCTGCCGGCCGTTCTCGCACTTGTGTGGATCGAGGCGCTGGGGCCCGCATTTACGGTGTTCGTGGCGGCGGTGGTGGCGCTGGGCCTGGTGGAATTCTTCGCGATTGCCCGCGCGCGCCAGATTGAGACGTGGCCCAGCGGCGCGATTGTGCTCGGCGTGCTTATGGTTGCGTCCGCCTCCATCGCGGACGAGTTGCTCAACGCGGTGCTCGTGTTCGGCGTCATTGTGCTGGCGTGGGGCCAGGTGCTGCGGGGCCAGGTGGATTTGCCGGCGCTCTCGGTCACGCTGTGGGGGCTGTTTTACGTGGGCTGGCTTCCGGCGCACCTGGTGCTGCTCCACGATATCGAGGGGCCGCTCGGGGCCGGTCTCGTGACGCTGCTCATAGCGATTATCGCGCTGTCGGATACGGGCGCGTACTTTATCGGGCGGGCCTTCGGGCGCCGCAAGCTGGCGCCGACGATCAGCCCGAACAAGACGTGGGAAGGCGCGGTCGGTGGCGTTGCGGCGGCGCTTGCGGGCTCCTGCGCGGCGTGGTATATCGACGCCACATGGCCCGCCGCGCCGCTCCCGGGCTGGGCGCTGTGGGAGTATGCGGTTGCGGGTGCGCTGCTTGCGATTGCGGGGCAGATCGGCGACCTGGTGGAGTCGATGATGAAGCGCGACGCCGGGGTGAAGGATTCCGGCCGCCTCTTGCCGGGGCACGGAGGCATTCTGGACCGGTGCGACGGGTTCCTGTTCGCCGCGCCGATGTTGTATTACCTGTTGGTATGGCTGCCCGTTCGGGTTGAGGTCTAAGACGAGTATGTATGAAACGCAGTTGAGCGCCGTTCGCGAGGATATCAAGAAGCTGGAGGAGCTCCGCGCCTGCCTGAACGTGGACGACACGAACATCAAAATCGGGGCGCTGGAAGCGCGGATGTCGGAGCCGGGCTTCTGGGACAACGCGGACACGGCGCAGAAGGTGGTTCAGGAGCTGAAGGCCCTGAAGGGCATCGTCAGCGCGCCGGCGGCGCTGAAGACGGAGCTGGAGGATCTGGAGGTGCTGATCGAAATGGCCGCGGAAGAGGATGACGCGAGCCACGAGGAGGAGATCCGCGAGCAGCAAGAGGCGCTGCAGGAACGCCTCGCGCGCCTGGAACTGAGCAGCCTGTTCATGGACCCGCGCGACTCGAAGACGGTGATCCTGAGCATTCATCCGGGGGCCGGGGGCACGGAATCGTGCGACTGGGCGGAGATGCTGCTGCGCATGATGCTGCGTTTCTGTGAGCGGAACGAGTTCAACGTCGAGTTTCTGGAATACCAGGAAGGCGACGAGGCCGGGTTGAAGAGCGCGACGCTGCGCATCACCGGCGTCAACCCGTATGGGACGTTGAAGTCCGAGGCGGGCGTGCACCGGCTAGTGCGTATTTCGCCGTACGACTCGGCGGCGCGGCGGCACACCTCGTTTTCCGCGATTGAAGTGCTCACGGAGATCGACGACGAGATCAACATCGAGATCCGCGAGGAAGACGTGAAGATGGACGTGTACCGGTCCAGCGGCGCGGGCGGCCAGAAGGTCAACAAGACCAGCTCGGCCGTCCGGCTGACGCACCTTCCCTCGGGGATTGTGGTGGCGTGCCAGATCGAGCGCTCGCAGCACCAGAACCGGGCGGTGGCGATGCAGATGCTGAAGTCGAAGCTTTACGATATCGAGCAGAAGAAGCTGGAAGCCGAGCTGGATGCGCAGCGCGAGGGCCACCAGGATGTCGCCTGGGGGAGCCAGATCCGCAGCTACGTGTTGCACCCGTACCAGATGATCAAGGACCACCGGACCAACTTCGAGACCGGCAACGTGACCAAGGTGCTGGATGGCGGTTTGGAGCCCTTCATTACCGCGTACCTGCGCTGGAACCTGGAAAAGCGCAACCGAAACAACTAGCGCGGCTTCGTCGCGGGCGCGCGGCGGCCCGGGGCGAAGATGGACGACACGGCGGGATCAGGGCCATCGCCCTTGCCGAAGATACGGCGGCCACGGCCGCGAGGAGACGATGCCATGGATGAGAACAACCCGGTATTCCAGAAGCTGGAAAAGCTCTTTCAGCGGGTCAAGGAAACGATCGAAAGCGCGGACGACGAGAAGATAACGCCGGACGATCGCCGCCTTATTCACCTGCTGGAAGACAAGATGGTGGACGAGGCGATCAAGATCGCGGAGAACTCGAACATCCCCGGCCTGAAGAAGACGGTGAAGGTGATCTCGCAGACCATGGCGCGGGCGCTGGACATCGAGACGGGATCCGCGGCGCCCGCGGCGGAGCCAAGCGGGGCGGCGCAGGAGCTGCGCCAGCACCGCATCGACAAGATGGAGCGGATCCGGGCGCGGGGCGACAACCCGTTCAAGTACGCGTTTGACCGCAGCCACAACATCGGCGCGGCGCGCGCGGAATTTGAGGCGGCGGAGAAGGACGCCACCGAGGAGAACCCCGCGGAAGTCCCGGCGCGCCTGGCCGGCCGCGTCGTGGCGTTCCGCAGCCAGGGCAAGAGCTGCTTCGCGGATATCCGCGACGAGTTCGGGCGCATCCAGGTGTTTTTCGGCCTCCAGCAGGTGGGCGAGGACGTCTTCGAGACGCTGAAGGACGTCGATCTGGGCGATTTCATCGGGGTATCCGGCGCGATCAAGCGCACCCGCCGCGGCGAGGTGACAATCTTCGCCGAGCGGTACGAGATGCTCACAAAGTCGCTCCGCGCCTCGGCGGAGAAGTACCACGGGCTCAAGGACGTGGAAACGCGCTACCGCCAGCGCTACCTGGACATGGTGGCGAACCCGGAGGTGATCGACACGTTCAAGAAGCGCGTTCAGGTGGTCTCGCACATGCGGTCGTGGCTGGAGTCCCGGGGTTATCTCGAAGTGGAGACGCCCATGCTGCACCCGATCCCGGGCGGCGCGACGGCGCGGCCCTTTATCACGCACCACAACACGTATGATCGCGATCTCTACCTGCGCGTGGCGCCGGAGCTTTATCTGAAGAAGCTGATTGTGGGCGGGTTCGACAAGGTTTTCGAGATCAACCGGTGCTTTCGCAACGAGGGCGTGGACACGCGGCACAACCCCGAGTTCACCACGATGGAACTCTACGTGGCGTACCAGGATTATCTGGGATTGATGGATGAAACCGAGGAAATGCTGGCGCACATCATCGAGAAGGTGGTGGGCGACACGACGTTCACGTACCAGGGGCACACGATCAGCATCCAGCGCCCCTGGAGACGCATGACGCTCCACGACGCCATCCGCGAATACGCGGGCGTCGACCTGGAGGCCACGCGCGACCGCGATGAGGCCGCGCGCCTGGCGAAGGAAGCGGGCGTCGACGTGGACCCGACCATGGGCTACGGCAAGATTGTGGACGAGGTGATGTCGGCGAAGGTGCAGCCCCATCTGGTGCAGCCGACCTTCCTTTACGACTACCCGATCGAGCTATCGCCGCTCGCGAAGAAGAAGCGGGACAACGAGGCGCTTACGGAGCGTTTCCAGCCGTTTATCGCGTGCCTGGAGGTGGGCAACGCCTTCTCCGAGCTGAACGACCCGATCGACCAGCGGGAGCGCTTCGAGGCCCAGGTGGCCCTGCGCGAGGCCGGCGACGACGAGGCGCAGTTCCTGGACGAGGATTTCATTACGTCGCTGGAGGTTGGCATGCCGCCGACGGCGGGCCTGGGTATCGGCATCGATCGGCTGGCGATGATTGTGACGGATTCAGCCTCGATACGCGAGGTGATTTTCTTTCCGTTGTTGCGGACGGTTTAGGTTTCAGGGACTACAGGGACAGCAGGGACCTAAAGGACCTGAGGGACCTGAGGGACCTGAGTCCCGCGGGAGTAGCGCGCTATGGGTTCGCCTGATAACTTTGATTGGGGCGCGCTACTGGGCCGTGTGTTTGGATCGGCGCGCTCGGAAGAGGAGATCCTTCGGCAGCTGGCGGCTGCGGATCCCGAGATCGAGCAGGTGGTGGCGGCGGGGATGGCGGTGTATGGCGAGCTGGGCCACGGCTATGTGCCGGGGGTGTACCGCGACGCGCTGGCCATTGAGTGCGAGGAGCGGGGCATCCCCTTTGCGAGGAATGTGCCGGTCCATGTACGCTACCGGGGCCACGCGATTGACAGCGGCTTCCAGGCCGATTTCGTGTGCCACGGCGACATCCTGGCCATCGTCAAGACGGTGGATGCGCTGGACAAGCCGGATGACCTGGAATTGATTAACCACCTGAAGGCCACGGGCTACCGCCGGGGGCTGACATTGAATTTTGGTTTGCAGCGCTTCGAGTTCCGGCGAATTGTCGGGCCCGCGAAGCCCGCGCCGTGACCGGGAGTTACAGACGCCGTGCCCTTTGAACTTTTTGTGGCCCTGCGCTACCTGCGGGGCAAGCGGAAGAACCGCTTTGTTTCGCTGATCACGATCATCTCGGTGGCCGGTGTGTGCGTGGGCGTTATGGCGCTGATCGTGGTGATGAGCGTGATGACCGGCTTCGACGAGGCGCTGCGCGACACGATTATCGGGAACCGGTCGCACCTGGACCTGGGATTGCCGCGCAACCAGAGCATCCTCGACTACGAGCAGGCTATTGCGGCTATCCAGGAGGTCAGCCCGCATATCGTGGCCGCGGCGCCGGTGGTCGTGACCGAGGCGCTATTCCAGCACGGCGTGGACCTGACGACGGGCGGCATCATCCTCGGGGTTGATCCGGAATTGGAGAGCCGGGTCACGGATCTGGAGGAGAACCTCACGACGAACGACGGGCGCCTCTACGGCGTTGGCGATCTGCCCGGTGACAAGGAGATTGTGCTCGGGTACCGGCTCGCGCGGCGGCTGGGCGCCTACGTGGGGGACGATATTTTCGTGTATACCGCCAAGCCCAAGCTGTCGCCGTTCGGCCCGCGCGGCGGGTCCGGGCTTTCGCTGACGGTCAGCGGGATCTCGGAGGCGAAGATGTCGGATATCGACATGGTCTACGCCTACGTCAACCTGGCGACGGCGGCGAAGCTCACGGGGCGCAGCGGTGTCGACAGCATCCGCTGCAAGCTGACGAATCCGAACCTTGCCGACCGGGTCAAGATGGCGATCGAGGATTCCCCGCTGCCGTATTACGGGGAGACCTGGTTCGAAAGCCAGCAGGAGTTCTTTCTCGCGCTCGAACAGGAGAAGGTCGCGATGTTCATCATCCTGGCGTTCATCATCCTGGTGGCGGCCTTCAACATCACGAGCACGCTGATCATGATTGTGCTGGAGAAACAGCGAGACATCGGCATTTTGCGGACGCTCGGGGTGAGCAGCGGGTCGGTGATGGGCCTGTTCATCATCGAGGGCCTGTTGATCGGCCTCGGCGGCACCTTCGCCGGGGTAATTCTTGGCACGATCTTCGCCTACTACATCAACCCGATCGCGGAAGTGGTGGCGTGGATTCTCGACGTAGAACTCTTCAACAGCACCATTTACTACTACGACCGCATCCCGAGCAAGATCATGCCGTACGACGTGGCCTGGATCACGATCAGCGCGGTCGTGCTGAGCTTTATCTCGACCCTTTATCCCGCCTGGAGCGCCTCGCGCCTGACCCCCGTGGATGCCCTGCGCCATGAGTAACGTACTTGAGTGCCAGAAGATTCAGAAGCACTACCACGACGGCAACCGGGAGCTGAAGATTCTCACCGGCGTCGACCTGGAGGTCCGCCAGGGCGAGATCCTGGCGATCAGCGGCCCGTCGGGCGTGGGCAAGAGCACGCTGCTGCACATCATGGGCACGCTCGACCGTCCCACGGGCGGCGAGATCCTGTACCGGGGCAACCCGCTTTCCGGGATGGGCCGGGCGGAGATCAACCGGATCCGCAACGAAGAGATCGGCTTTGTTTTCCAGTTTTACCACCTGCTGCCGGAGTTTACGGCGCTGGAAAACGTGATGATGCCGGCGATCTGCAAGGGCGCGCCGCGCAAGGCCGCCACCCCGCGCGCCCAGGAGCTGCTGGAGACGGTCGGGCTCGGGGAGCGGATGACGCACAAGCCGGGCCAGCTGAGCGGCGGCGAGCAGCAGCGCGTGGCCATAGCGCGGGCGCTTTTCAACAACCCCGGCGTGGTGCTGAGCGACGAGCCGACCGGCAACCTCGACGAGCACACGGGCGGCAGCATCATCGACCTGCTGTGGAAACTCAACGAGGAGCACGGGGTCACGCTGGTGGTGGTGACGCACGACGACAACCTGGCCGCGCGCGCGCACCGCTGGGTGTTCGTGCACGACGGCGTGGCGTCGGTCCGCAAGTAGTCCGCGCTTCGTTTGCGCGCCCGGTTTCCAAGGGCCTACAATACGCGGGGCGGCCATGCCCGCGCGCGAAATCCGGCCCGCCGCCTCCGTTTGGTAATTCTTTAGCCGTCTGAAGTAGTCACCCTCGTCGCACCTAACGGTGGCGGCTCTCGGTGAACGAACACCGTCATCCCCACGAAAGGGGCTGTCGGTTTAACTGGTGCGGATGGCTCAAAACCTACAAGTTTGTGCTACTGTCTTACAGCGTCATTCCCGCGAACGCGGGAATCCAGTGGAATTCGGAGGTATGTTCGTTCGCGTCGCTGGATCCCCGCGTTCGCGGGGATGACGGATCTGCTCATTCCTTCCATAGTGTAGGGTGCGTTAAGTAAACCGACAGCCCCGAAAGTGGGGATCCAGAGACCATGCTACGTTAACCTCGCAAACCCACTGGATTCCCGCGTTCGCGGGAATGACGAATACATCCCGTGTAAGTAAGGCATCTCGTATCGGCGGACGCCTTACTTCAGACGGCTGAAGTAGTACTCCGTTTGTAACTCCCGATCCAGGTTCACCATGCACGCTAACCCGTCTCCCGGCGCCGCGGCCGCGAATTCGCGCCACGCCACGAAAGAACTGTTGAAGCGCCTGCGGCGGCGGCTGCAATCGCAGGACGATCCGCCGGGCGTGCTGGTTCGGGCTGAGGCGCGCATCGAGGCGATGGACCCGCTGAACTGGCTTCAGGCGCAGTTGGGGCAGACTCACTACTACTGGTCGAGCCGGGAGGGATCCTTCGAGATGGCGGGCATCGGCGAGGCCGATGTGCTTGTCCCCGAGGGCGCCATCGACCTGCCGGGGCTCTTCGCGGAGATGCGGCGGCGGCTTTCGCTGGAGTGGCCGTCGCTGCGCTATTACGGCGGTTTCCGCTTCCGGGAGACCGACGAAATCCACCGCCGCTGGCGCAACTTCGCCGCGTACCGGTTCATCGCGCCGCGCATCGAGATCGTGCGCCAGGGCGAGAAGACCTGGCTGGCGTGCAACGCCGTCGCAGGGTCGCCCGAAGCGAACCGGATGGCGTACGAGGCGATCGAGGCGGACGTTCAAGGGCTGGTTTTCCCCGAGGCCCCGCTGCCGTGCCCCTTGCCGCCGATTGTGGGGCGCGCCGACTTGCCGGACCGGGTCGCCTGGGATGCGCTGGTCGAACAGGCGCTGGAGGCCTTTGATCGGGGCGATTTGCAGAAGGTGGTGCTGGCGCGGGAGACGGAGTTCCAGTTTGACTGCGAATCTCCGCTGGACCCCGTCGGGATGCTTCGCCGCCTGCTGCGGCACACGAAGCGATCGTACGAGTTCTGCTTTCACCCCACGCCGACGCGGGCCTTTCTGGGCGCCTCGCCGGAGCGGCTGTACCACCGGCGGAACGTGTACCTGGAGAGCGAGGCGCTTGCCGGCACCCGACCCCGCGGCCGCACGGACGCCCTCGACAAGGCGCTTGGCCGGGAGTTGCTGGGCGACGAGAAGGAGCTGCGCGAGCACCAGTTCGTGGTCCAGAATCTGCGCGATCACTTCAACCGCTTCTGCGTTTCGATGAAGCACGATCCCGCGCCGTCGCTGCGGCGCCTGCGGAAGGTCCAGCACCTCTACACCTATATGGAAGGCATTCTGCGGGAGCACGATTCCGACGCCGCGCTGATTGCGGCGCTGCACCCGACGCCGGCGGTCGGCGGCTCCCCTCGCGAGCAGGCGCTGTCGTGGATCGCGGAGAACGAGCCCTTCGACCGGGGCGTGTACGCGGCGCCGGTGGGCTGGGTCGGCTTTGATGACGCCGAATTCTGCGTCGGGATCCGGTCCGGGCTGATCGAGGGCAGCACGCTGGCGCTGTATTCGGGCGCGGGCATCGTGCCGGGGTCCTCCGCCGCCGGAGAGTGGGACGAGATCGAAAACAAGATGGCCAGCTTTCTGGAGGCGCTGTATGACCACCCCGGCTGACGCGCCCAACATCAATTATCAGTGGGCCGGCCTGATCGTGGAGGAGCTGATCCGCTGCGGCGTTGCCGGTTTTGTGATCTCCCCGGGATCCCGGAATTCGCCGCTGTCGATCAGCGCGGCGCGGCATCCCGCCGCGCGCGTCTGGGTCCACTTCGACGAGCGCGGGGCGGCGTTTTTCGCGCTGGGCCTCGCGCGCCAGTCGGGGCGGCCGGCGGTGCTGATCTGCACGTCGGGCAGCGCCGTGGCCAACTACCTGCCCGCGGCGGTCGAGGCCAGCGCGAGCCAGATTCCCCTGCTGATCGTGAGCGCGGACCGCCCGCCGGAGCTGATCGATTGCGGGGCCAACCAGGCCATCGAGCAGCCGGGGATTTTCGGATCTTATGTGCGCTGGGAAGCGACACTCCCCTGCCCCACGCCCGCGATCGATCCGGCGTACGTGTTGACGACGGTCGACCAGGCCGTCGCCCGGTGTGTTGGCGGGAACGCGGGCCCGGTGCACCTTAATTTCATGTTTCGCGAGCCCCTGGCGCCGGTCGCGGGCCCGGACGCGCCGCCGCACAATGGCGCTGGCCTGACCCGCTGGCGCGAGACGGCCGCACCCTGGACCGTGCACGGCGTGGAGTCCACCCGCCTCTCCGATCACGATCAGGCGGGCATCCTCGACCGGGTCCAGACCTGCGCGCGCGGCTTGCTTGTCTTCGGCGCACTGCGCGATCCGGCGGAGCGCGCCGCGGCCCGGGCGCTTTCGGAGGCCCTCGGCTGGCCCGTACTGGCGGATGTCTGCGCGGGACTGCGCGGCCCGGGCGCGCCGGGATCCCTGATGCGCTGGGGCGACCTTATCCTGCTGGACGAGACGATCGACGATGCTTGGACGCCGGAGTTCGTGATTCACATTGGTGGCGCACTGACCTCGAAGCGCACCCAGCAGGCGCTGGAGCGCTGGCGGCCGGCGTATCTCCGCGTTTGCCTCGGGGGCACGCGCCGCGACCCGGGCCATATCGTGACGCAGCGCTGCAACGTGGCGCCCGCCGATTTCTGCGCGTGGCTTGCCGCGTGTCTCACCGGTTACCCGCCCGGAGCGCCGCCGGCGGCCTGGCGCGCGCGCGACGCCGCCTGCGACGCGGCGATCGCGGCCTGGGAAGCACAGCAAACCGGGCTTACGGAGATCGGGGCCGCGCGCATCGTCGCGAACCAGGCGCCCGAGGGGTCCACGGTATTCCTGGGGAACTCCATGCCGGTGCGGCTCGCCGACAGCTATGCCTGGCCCGACCGGGATGGCGTCGCCTTTGTCGCGAACCGGGGCGCGAGCGGAATCGACGGCAACCTGGCGACGGCGGCGGGCCTTACGGCGGCTTCGGGCGGCCCGGTCATCGCGCTGGTGGGCGATCTGACCGCGTTGCACGATCTGAACTCGCTCGCGCTCCTGCGAACGATATCGCCGCCGCTTGTGGTGGTGGTGTTGAACAACGACGGCGGCGGTATTTTCCATCACCTGCCGATCGCCGCCGAGCACGATGTGTTTGAGCGCTGCTTCGGCACGCCGCACGGTCTACGCTTCGGCGAAGCCGCGGCGCAATTTGGCCTGCGGTACGCGAATCCGTCTGGCGCGGAAGCGCTTGGCGAGGCGCTGGACCTTGCCCTGGCGGCCTCCTCCCCCACTTTGATCGAGGTCACGCTCGGTCGCAACGCCGAGCACGCCGTCCATCTCGACCTGCGCGCGCGCCTGCGCGAGGCCATGGAGCAGGCGCGACCGTGAGATTGTTGCGATGTTCCAACCGTTGATTCCTGTTTCCCTGGCGGGCGCGCCGCCCGCCCCGCCGGTGGTATTCCTCCACGGATTCCTGGGCGACGCGAGCGATTGGCGGGCGGTCGCCGAGGCGCTGGCGCCGGAGCACCACGTGCTGGCGGTTGATCTACCGGGCCACGGCCCCGACGCCACGCCCACCACGATGGGCCTGGACGCCTGCGCCGAAGCGTTGCTTGCGGGCTTCGCGCGCGCGGGCCTGCGCCGCCCCGATGTCGCCGGCTATTCCATGGGCGGCCGCATTTCGCTGTACCTGGCGAGGCGCTATCCGGACCGTGTGGGGCGGCTGGTCCTCGAATCGGCGTCTCCGGGGATTGCCGATGCCGCGCAGCGGGCGAGCCGCGCCGTCCAGGACGCCGCCCTGGCGGAGCGCCTCGCCGCGATGGAGCCGGGCGGCGCCGCGTTTCGCGCGTTTCTGGAGGAATGGTATGCGATGTCGCTGTTTTCGACGCTCCAGCGCCGCCCGGAACTGCTGGAGCCCCTGATCGCGCGGCGGCTTACGCGGTGTGTGCCCGCCGCTGTCGGATCCTCTCTCACGGGCCTGGGCACCGGCGCGCAAGCGAGCCTGTGGGAGGAGTTGCACGCCCTGAAAGCGCCCGCGCTGGCCATCACCGGCGAGGACGACCGCAAGTTCCGCATCATCGCGGAGGACATGGCGCTGGCGTGTCCCGCGATGGCGACGGAGATCCTCACCGGCTGCGGCCACAACGTCCACCTCGAAAACCACGAGGCCTTCGTGACGGTCGTTCGCGCGTTCCTGCACCCCAACGGCGGACCGTAATTTCGGCGATTCGCGCTGAACTTGGATCGGCCCGCCGCCATGGCATACGATCAGGGGGTGAACCATCTCTGCCCGCAACTTCTTGCGGGCGCTGCCCCGGGAAATGTGCCGTGCCGAATACCGATCCCCAGCCGCCTTCACGTATGCAGGCGTTCAAGATGTTTGACCGGATTGCGCACCGGTATGACCTGCTCAACCGCCTGCTATCCATGGGGACGGATGTGCGGTGGCGGCGGAAACTGAACCGGCGCGTGCCCGCGGGGGAGAAGCTGCGGGTGCTGGACCTGGCCACAGGTACGGCGGATGTGTTGATCGCGATGAATGGCGCCTGCCCGCAGGTAGCCTCGGGCGTGGGGCTCGACATGTCCGGCGGGATGCTTCATTATGGCCGGGAGAAGCTGATCCGGCTCGGCCTCGACCGGAAATTCCGGCTTGTGCGTGGCGATGCGACTTGTCTGGGGCTCGAATCCGGCCAGTTCGACGCGGTGACGATATCCTTCGGCATCCGGAACGTGATCGACGTGGCGCAGGGGCTGCGCGAGATGCGCCGGATCCTCAAGCCGGGTGGCAGGGCGTTGATTCTGGAGTTTTCCCTGCCGTCGAACCGCCTCTTCCGCGCCATGTACCTGTCTTACTTCCGGAATATCCTGCCGCGTATCGGGGCGCTGATCTCCGGCGACAGCTACGCGTACCGCTACCTGAACGAAACGGTGGAGACCTTTCCGTATGGCGAGGACTTCTGCCAGCTGATGCGTGACGCGGGCTTTGAGGGGGTGACTGCGACGCCGCTTACGTTTGGCATCGCCAGCCTCTACCAGGGCGATCGGGGTTCAGTTGACAGTTGACAGTTGACAGTTGACAGTTGGCGGTTGGCGGTTGGCGGTTGGCGGTTGGCGGTTGGCATCCTTTGCGCCGATTATGAATTCGACTTTGTCTTCTTGATGATGGCCGTGAGTAGCTTCAGCAGTTCCTTCAAGTCGGAAATTATCGACTCGAAGCCTTTTTCGTCAATGTATTCCGACCGGTATAAGAGCTCCAGCCAGTACTCGGATTCATTTGCTTCTTTGAGTGCGATAGCCAACTTGTGGACAAAGTCCGCTCTGCTCTCCGCCTGTTCGGCTTCGCGAACGAGCGCACCAATCGCCGTACCGGAACGCAACAGTTGTTTGCTGAGGACAAACTCCCGCTTTTCTTTGCATAGATACTCGTAGAGCCTGACGGTGCGCAAGGCGAACGCAAATGAATGATTCCGTAACGCCCCTTCCTTTTCCAACCCGCGTCTCCTTCTTGACTATCTCAGCTTTGTGAGATCCCCGAAACTGCATGATAAACCGCCAACCGCCAACCGCCAACCGCCAACCGCCAACCGCCAACCGCCAACCGCCAACCGCCAACCGCCAACCGCCAACCGCCAACCGCCAACCGCCAACCGCCAACTGTGAACTGTGAACTGTGAACTGTGAACTGTGAACTGTGAACTGTCAACTGTCAACTGTCAACTACAAGAACACCGCGCGGTCCTTGTCCATCGAGTCGAACAGGTAGACCCCGAGCTGGCGGAGGAGCGTGTCCAGCCGGACCATGGGGAAACCGAGGACGTTCTGGTAGCAGCCCTCGTAGCGCTGGACGATGAGGCTGCCGGGCCCGTCGACGGTGTAGGCGCCGGCACGGTCGAGCGGCTCCACGACGTAGACGAAGCGATCGATCTCCTCGTCGGAGAGGTCGCGGAAGGTGACGTGCGTGGTCTCCGCGCCCTCGATGCGCGTGCCGGTCTCCGTGTCGCACAGCGCGAGCCCCGTAACCACCTCGTGCGTGTGGCCGGCCAGCATCCGCAGCATCCGGCGGGCGTCGTCGAAATCGGCGGGCTTTGGGAGCACATGCTCGTGGTGGAAGACCAGGGTGTCCGCCGCGATGATGATCGCCGGCTGATCGAGGCGCGCGCCGACGTCGTCCCGCTTGATGACCGCGTTGTTGATCACGATTTCGGCGGGGCTGTCCCCGGTGTTCGGTTCGTGGGCATCGCTGGTGATGACGTCGAAGTCGACGCCGAGCGCACGGAGGAGGCTCTGGCGGCGTGGCGATCCGGAGGCGAGGATCAGGCGCTTATTCATGGGGTGGGCAGTTCCCGCACCTGGAGCGCGCCGGTTTCGGCGGCCTCCGCCGGGGCAGGGGCCGGGGACTCGATATTTTTCGGCGCGCCGGTCTCCAGCGGATCCGGCGGCATGAGGACGCCGCCCGGGGGGACTTCCCGCAACGTGACTTCGCCGTTCTCGATGACCCGCGTGCCGGCCGGGATCTTAAGCTGGGTCTGGGCTGGGTCGAGGGGCTGGTTGACCTGGTAATTCGTGAACTCGGTCACCATGCGCGTGTCGTCGTCGAACTCGATATCGATGCGGTACGGCAGGTAATCGTCGTCACGGAGGTAAATGGTGACTTCCTGAAAGGGGGCCTGGTCCTGGTTTTCCTTGTAGGGCCGGATTTCGATGCCGTGGTTTCCCTGGGCGCTCTGCATGGAAAAGACGCGGACATCATATGCCTCGCGGAGGGCGGCGGGGTCGGTATCGAAGCCGAGGAAAAAGATGCTGGACTCGGGGCTTTCGTCGATATCGTAGAGCTGGACCTGCTCCTCGAGCGGATCGAAATCGTAGACGCGTCGGCCGTCTATCATAATGGAGGGCTCGTCGATGCCGTAGCGGAAAAGGATGCGGCGGGGCTTGCCGAAGGTCAGCTTGCCATGGCGGAGGGAGCGGTCGCCGAACTGGATGGTCTCTTCCTGAATATCGGCCTCCAGGACGCGGATTTCGGCGCGCTTCTGCGCAAACGTCTCGAAGAAGGCCTCGAAATCGCCGGCGTCCGGCGCCTGCGCGGGAAGGATTGCGGCGAGCAGCAGCAGCGCGGTATTCATCGATCGTTCTCCAGGTGGGGCATATGGTCGTCCTCCATGATGGCCACGTCGCCCCCACCGTCATGGTGGTCGTCGTGGTCGGAGGCGCGGGGTCCGGCGTTCTGGCGATCTCCCGGGGCCTCGAGGGCGGCGTCCCGCCCCGCCGTGTCCTCTTCCGCGGGCAGCACATCGAGCATCTCGTAGCGGGTGTCGCCGTTTTCGCGGAGGAGCGCGTCGTAAAGATTGAGGACGGCGCGCATGTCGGCCTTGAGGCGCTTCCGGTTTTCCCGGAGGTCGGCGATCTCCTCGCGCAGCGATTCGGGCACGGCGAGCGCGTTTTTCCGGGCGGCCTCGCGAATCAACTCCGCCTCACGCCGGATGAGATCGGCTTCGCGGCGGGCCTGTTCGATGGTGCTGTCGCTCATGCGCTGGGCGGCGGCCAGGGCGTCGGCCAGGGAGTGCTCCATGGCCCGGAGCGCGCCGAGTTCGGCTTCGCGGGCCTCGGCCTCTTCCCTCAGGCTGGCGACCTGCTGTTGGAGGCGCTCGAAGGCGTCCGCGGCGCGCTCGAGAAACGCGGCCACCTCGGCCTTGTTGAATCCGCGAAAGGCCGTCTTGAAATCGGCGCTGTAGAGGTCGCTCGCCGTAATGGCCGGGGTATCCCCGAGCACCTCGTCCATGATCTTGTTTTTTTCCATCAGAGGGTTCCGTTCTGCATTGCGGGCCGCACCCGACCAGACGCGGGCCGGCGCGCGGGATTCATTTTCAGGCGCCCAGCTCGCGGGAGCGGCGCACGGCGGCGGCGACGGCATCGGCCACGAGGGCATCGAGGCCGCCATCGCGGTAGGCGTTCAGGGCGGCCTCGGTGGTGCCGCCGGGCGACGTGACCTTCTTGCGGAGGGTCTCCGCGGGTTCTCCGGTCTCCTGGAGCAGCTTGCCGGCCCCGACCAGCGTTTGCGCCGCGAGGCGCTCGGCCACCGCGCGATCCAGGCCCTGCGCGGCCGCCGCCTCGACGAGGCACTCGACCAGGTAGAAGAAATAGGCGGGCCCGCTGCCGCTGAGCGCGGTGATGGCGTCGAGCGCGGATTCGTCGACCAGTTCGGCGATGCCCATGGAGGCGAAAATCTCGCGCGCCAGGAAGATTTGTGCGTCGCTGCATTGGGGGCTGGCGGCGATACCCGCGGCGCCGGCGTGCACGAGATAGGGCGTGTTCGGCATGACACGGACGACGGCGGTATCCGCGCCGAGGCGCTCCTGGATGAATCCGGTGGAGATGCCGGCGGCGATGGAGATCACGAGGCTGTCCGGCGCGCAGTGGGGGCGTACTTCGTCGAGCACCGCGCCCATGATCTGGGGCTTGACGGCGAGGAGGAGAACGCTGGAGCCCGCGACGAGGTCCGGCAGGGACGCCGCGCAGGCGATCCCGGCTTCCCGGGCCGCGGCCATGCGGTCCGGCGACGGGTCAAACGCGAGGACGCGGTCTTTTTCGATGGCGCCGAGGCCAATCAGGCCCTCCGCGATGGCGGCGCCCATGTTGCCGTAACCGAGGAATCCGAGGGTTTCCGATATCACCGTATCCTACTCCTTTGCCGGGTTGAGGGCGGCGGCGTCCCGCGCGAGCAATTCCTCCTCGCCGAGCACGGGAAGGTCGCGCACCATCGCGATTTCGTCGCAGCCCGGGAAAAGCCGGCACCGCGTGCAGTCCTTGAACACCTTGTAGGGCAACTCGAGCTTATCGACTTCGTGGAAGTGCACGCGCTGGAAGAAGCCGGGCACCCGGGTCAGGGCGTAGACGCGCGCGATGTTGAGGCTCTGTGCCTCGCGCAGCACGGCCTCCACAAGCTGTTCGCCGATCCCGCGCCCGCGCAGGCGCTGCGCGACGACCAGGGAACGCACTTCGGCCAGATCGATCATGTCGATGTGCAGCGCGACGCAGCCGCCCAGCCCGTTTTCATCGGTGTATACATAGAAATCCCGGACGTTCTCGTAGAGTTCCGGGAGCGCGCGCGGCAGGACGCTGCCCTGGGCCACCGCCTCGTCGAGCAGGGCCTTGATGGCGACGACTTCGGTAAGTTTGGGCTTTCGAACCATGGGCGGATGCCAGCCGGGGTTTCAGGGGGTGTTTTTGGCGTCGAGCGGAGCCCTGCCTTGCCCGGTGAGTGTAGCACAGGCGCGGGATCGCGGGCGAATGGCGGGGGGCGGAAAGCGGCGCGGCCCCGGAGAAGGTCTCTCCGGAGCCGCGCGAATTTCCTGGGGTGATGCGGGTTATTTTTCCAGAATCACCAGAAAGTCGTTGTAGCTCTTGCCGTGGTTGGCGGTGATCGACGCGACGGTCCATCCTTCCTTCAACATCTGGTCGAGCTTGTCCTTGTTCGAACCGTTGGATTCGATAATGAGCGATGACTGCATGGCGCCTCCTCCTCGAAACTGGGGCATGGGTCCGGCGGCGCCCGCCGGGAGGGCGGCGCGCCACGTAAAAACAGGCCCAATCGTAGCAGTTTTCGGCGGTGGAATAAAGTTTATGGCTGGGGTACGAGCACGCCGAGGCCCACGATCTCGCCCGGTGGCAGGGCCGTCATCCCGTGCTCAATTCGCGCGCCGGAACCGGTCTCGAAATGAAGCAGGAATTCTCCCGGAGGGATGCTTGGGAAAATGGCCTGCCCGAGCGCGCTGGTCCGGGTGCGCGCGGGCCACCAGGGGCCCCGCGTGCTGTGTACGAGCATGAGCCGCACTTCCTCGTTGGCCAGGGGGGCGCCGTCCGGGGTCTGGAATTGGGCCTCGAGCGCCGCCGCCGGGACCATCTGCACGGTTAACACTTCCTCGATCGCGCCACCGCCGGGAAGCACCTCGTAGAAATTGTTCGGGAAGTACTTCAGCGCGGGATCCCAGGCGCGGAGAAATAGCGACTCGGTTGACGGGAACCGCAATTGTCCCTCGCCGGTGGCGCCGGTGGGATTTCCGGCCGCAACGGGCTCGTCGAAGGCGTTGGGCTGGCGTGTGGCGATCGGGATCATGTCCGCCAGCGGGCGTCCAGCCAGATTGACTACCTTAATCCGCGCCTCCACGGGTCCGGCCGGGGTGTTCGGCTCGGGCGCGGGCGC
This sequence comes from Candidatus Hydrogenedentota bacterium, assembly GCA_019637335.1. Taxonomy (NCBI): domain Bacteria; kingdom Pseudomonadati; phylum Candidatus Hydrogenedentota; species Candidatus Hydrogenedentota bacterium. Next base: position 45,682 of record JAHBVV010000008.1, read on the forward strand.
GGCCCGGGGCGCGGGGGCGGGGTGCGCCGGGGCGGGCGGTGGCGTTTCTGTCCGGGGGGCGCCGGGCGGCGTATCCGGCGGGCCGCAGGCGGCGAGGGCGGCGGACAACGCCAGGATCAGCAGTGCATTTCGCATCAGGCCTCCTCCCCACCGCCGAACTGGGTGCGGTACAGCCGGGTGTAGATGCCGCCCCGGGCCAGGAGCGCGGCGTGGTTGCCGTCCTCCACGATACGCCCGTCCTCGATCACGAGTATACGGTCCGCGCGCTGGATGGTGGAGAGGCGGTGTGCGATGACAAAGGCGGTGCGCCCTTCGAGGAAATGCTCCAATGCGTCCTGAATCAGGCGCTCGCTCTCCGAATCGAGGCTGGAGGTCGCCTCGTCGAGGATCAGGATACTCGGATCCTTGATAAAGGCCCGGGCGATGGCCAGGCGCTGCCGCTGGCCGCCGGAGAGGGTCGTGCCGGCCTCGTCGAGCCGTGTGTCGTAGCCGTTCGGCAGCTTTTCGATGAACTCGGCGGCGTTCGCGGCCCGCGCCGCCTGCCGAATCTGCTCGTCGCTGTAGTCCGGGCGGCCCGCCGCGATGTTCTCGCGGACCGTCTCCGCGAAGAGGATCGTGTCCTGGGTGACGAGGCTGATCTGGTCGCGCAGGCTGCGCGCGGAGACCGTCCGGATGTCGGTGTTGTCAATGCGGATGGCGCCTTCCCGCACATCGTAGAAGCGCGGGATGAGTTTCACCAGCGTGCTCTTGCCGGAGCCGCTCGGGCCAACCAGCGCGACGGTCTCGCCCTTGCGGACGTGCAACGAGATGTTTTTCAGGACCGGGGTCCCGGGCAGGTAGCCAAAGGATACGTTGTCGAAGTGGATGCCTTCCACCAGGGGGGGCAGATCCGGCGCACCCGCGCGTTCGTCCACTTCGGGCTTGAGATCGATGAATTCGAAGACGCGCTCCGCGCTGGCGATGCTGGTCTGCACCAGGTTGTTCACCGCGGAGAGCTTGCGGATGGGATCGAGCAGCATGGCGAGTGAGATGAGGAGCGCCAGGGCCTGGCCGGGGGTGAGGTCGCCGCTGTCGATGCGGAGGGCGGCGCCCATGAGGAAGGCGGCGACGCCGAGGACAAGGATGAATTCGGTGCTGGGCCCGGTGGCGGCGTGGAGTCGGACCATCTGGAAGAGGTGTCGTCGAAGCCGGCTGGTCTCGGCTCGAACGCGTTCAACTTCGTAGGGCTCCATCGTGAACACCTTGACGATGCTGATGCCGTTCACCGTCTCGTGCACCACCGAGGCCATGCTCGAAATCTTCTCGAGCGAGCGCCGGACGCTCTTGCGCATTTTCATGCCGATCTTCGCCAGGATGAGGAAGACCAGGGGAAAGCCGCAAATGCCGATGAGGGTCAGCACGGGATCGGTCAGGAGGGCGAAACCGAGGAAGAATACCGCGAGGATGGGCTCACGCATAAACTTGACCAGGACGCCTTCGAGGCCGCGATTGACCATGAAAATATCGTTGGTGAAGCGTGCGAGCACGTCGCCGGTGGTGCGCGTCTCGAAGAAGCCGACCGACTGCATCATAAGGTTTTCGTACATCTGTCGGGCGAGATCCGTGGAGATGTACGCGCTGACGGAACCGCCGAGGAACTCCTGGAAAAACTTGGCGACGCCGACGCCGACGAAGACGATAATGAGGGCGATGCAGGTAATTTTGATTGCGTTCACTTTGTCCGCGCGCATGGAATCGACCATGGTGCGGAACCGGGGCTCAAGCTGGCGCGGGGGCTGGAGGTACTGTTCCCAGAAGCTACCGGGAAGGAGTTCGATGGCCCCCTCAATGTTCCGGTTCAGCTTGCGGATCTGGGCGGCGATGAGCTCCTGGGGGTCTTCCTTTTCGCTGGTGGCGGGGTCGTAATAGGTGATATTCACCACCTCGCGCACGGTGAAGAGCATGGCGGTGAACGAAACGGCCACGGTCAGGGCGAAGAGGAGGGAGACGGCGAGCCGGAACTTGTAGCGCCAGGCGTAGCTCAGCAGGCGTCCATAGACACGGACGGCCGAACCGCGGGGACGGTCGGGGCGGGGTGCGACGGGCTCGCCATTTGGGGCAGCAGACAGCATGGGGGTGTGGGCTTCCGGAAGCGGGAGAAACTGCCCCGAATGCTAGCACAGGCCCCGTAAGGCGGTCAAAACGCGGGACTTCCGGCGGATGCTATTCGCTGCCGAGCAAGGGCGAGGATTCCAGCGCCCGGGAAGCGAGCGCATTCAGGCTTTCGTCATTCTTGCGCGCCGCTTCCGCAAGCCGCCGGTGCAAATCGGGAGAGACCCGCAGCACGAATTTTCCAGAGTACGGTTTCTGGGGCGCCTTACCGATTTTCTTGCAGTGGGCCAGATACGCTTCAACGGAATTCTTGAACTCCTCGCGCAATTCATCGATTGAGCGGCCCTGGAAATGAATGGTATCGGGGATGTTCGTTACGATGCCAAAAAACTCATCGCTCCCCGTATCGTACTCGAGGCGGGCTTCATAGCCCTTGTAGGAAAGTAGGTCTTTCACAGCGATACTCCGGCCCCCTGCGGAAATCGGCGCAACGCCACAACCACGCCCTTTCGGAGCACTCACGAGCGTCCCTTGTTCGGCAAAGCGATGATACTATGGACAGTATAATCTGTCAATTCAAGGGTGTCGGGTTCGTGTCGCTTTCCAGGACCACGCGGAAGCCGTAGCCGACGCCGGGGGCGTAGCCGTAGCGGGCGGCGGAGCGGATGAATTCGGCCTTGCTTTTGGCCTGGCCGCCGCGCAGGACTTTGGCGCCGTCGCCCGGCGGGCCCTGGGGGTCGGTTGCGGGCTCGGTGGTGTATTTCCGACCGACGTTGTCGAGGCAGTATTCCGCCTGGTTCCCGTGCATGTCGTAAAGGCCCCAGGGGTTGGGCGGGTACTGGGCGACGGCGACCGGCTTGCCGTGGTAGGCGCCGGCCGGGTTGAAGCGTGTGGCCGCCTGGGCGTCGAAATTGGCCTGATCCGAAGTGATCGTGTCGCCTGTGTAAAAGGCGGTTGACGTGCCGGCGCGGCAGGCGTACTCCCATTCCGCTTCGGTGGGCAGGCGGAATGTCCGGCCCGTCTTCTCGCCGATAAGGCGGCAGAATTCGACGGCCTCGAACCAGGTAACTTCGTGCGCGGGGTGGTTTTCCTCGCCTTCCCGGGTGCGCCGCTCGGTGGGTCCCATGATCGCGACGAACTGCGCGTTGGTGATGGCGGTCGCGCCGAGATAGAAGTCGCGGCTGATGGTGACGGGCTGTTGGGGGCGCTCGTTGGGCGCGCCGCCCTCTTCGGGCGGAGTGCCCATCAGGAACGATCCAGCTGGAATCGGGACGAGGTCGAAATGGGCGGCGGCGCCGAGTTGGACCCGCTGGATAGCGCCGTCGCGCGGCTCGATGCGGATGTCCATGGCGTCGAGCATTGCCTGGCGGTCGGCGTCCCGCTGCCGATTTTCGGCGTCTCGGCGCGCGGCGAAGGCGGACGCGGCCTCGGCGCAACGATCCTTCGCGGCCCGCTGGATAGCGCGGAAGGTTTCGGCGTCCAGCGCGACTTCTGGCTCGGGGGCATTCGGATCGGTACCGTTCAGGTATTCCTCGATGTTCGGGTAGCCATCGCCATCCGGATCGGCGAGGTAATCGTCCGGGTATTCGGGGTCCAGGCGGTGGGCGGCTTCCCATTCGTCCGGCATGCCGTCGTGGTCGCGATCGGCGGGTGGGTCCGCCGCCTCAAGCGCGGGCCAGCCCCCCACTTCGTCCGGTGAATCGATGATGCGCCCGGCGCCGGTGCGGATTTCTTCGATGAGGCGCGCATCGGCCTGGTCGCGGCGGGGCAGGATGGCGCCGGCTTTCGCCAGGACGCGATCGCGCGCGACGCCGGCGGGATCGGTGGTTACGGGCGGGACATCAAAGGGACCCGCGACCGACACCACCGCGCGGAAGGCGTCGGCGTCCACCCCGCGCGGCGGGCGGATGAGCAGCCGGTTGTCAGCCGTCTGTTCCGGTCCGCTGGCAAGCACGTTGCCATCGAAAAAGAGGCGGGGCGCATCGTCCGCGGGTTCGAAGACGAGGGTCCGGACGGTGTTTCGCGTGGAGGGGCCGGCCTGGAAGTAGTTGTTGATGTAGTTCACGTGGGCCGGGCCGCCGGAGGTGTAGCCGCCGCGGTAACCCCAGTTGTAGACGATGTTATTCCGGAAATCGAGCACGATGTTGTTCACGCGCGCGTTCCGGGCTGCGTTGTGCGCGTAGATGCTGTGGTGGATGGTGATGCCGCCGTCCCCGCCGAGGATGGAGCCCTTGCTGTGCTCGCCCTTGGGGTGGAAGGAGTGCGAGAGGCCCTCGGCGATGATGCTCCACTGGACGGTGAGATTGTGGACGCTCCCGAAGCTACTCATGACCTCGTCGATGGCCCAGCTCATGCTGCAATGGTCAATGATGCTGTTGTTTCCGCCGAAGATGCCGACGGCCATCTGCTCTTTCTTCGTGCGATCGCCGGAACGGAAGCGGAGATGCCGCAGGATCACGTCGTGCGTGGCGAGGACCACCTGGTAGTCGCGGAACGCGATGCCGCCGCCCGGCGCGGTCTGTCCGGCAATCGTTACGAAGGGTTCCCGTATCCAGAGATCGGCCTTGAGGTCGATTGTGCCGCTGGTGCGGAAGAGGATATAGCGCGGTCCTTTAGCCGAGGCCGCGGCGCGGAAGCTGCCCGGGATCGGGTCCTCCTCGCCGGGGATATAGTCGTCGAGGGTGGTGACGAAGTGGAGCGCGCCGCCGCGCCCGCCCGGGGTGGCGGCGCCGAAGCCCTCCGCGCCGGGAAAGGCCCGAACGAGGGTTTCCGCACAGGCGGCGCCGGCGGCCGCGAGGGCCAGGGCGATGAACGGGGCAAAAGCGTGGCGCATGGCGGGGCATCCTCCGGGGCTGGCGCCACTATAGGCGTCCCCAAGCCCGCGCATCAAGCGCCCGCGCGGATTACGAGCACGGCGGTGTAAAGCGCGAAGCCCGCGAGCATCACCGCGCCTTCGCGCCGGGAAAGAACGCTGCCGGAGCGGATGAAGGGCACGAGCAGGATGGAGAACGCGATCATGACGGGGAGGCCGATGTAGGCGGCTTCGGCGTCCACCGGCTGGGGCGCGACTGCGGCGCAGACGCCGAGAATGCCGAGGATATTGAAGATGTTCGAGCCGATGCAGTTGCCCACGGCGACATCGGAATTGCCGCGCCAGGCGGCGACGATGGAGGTGACGAGTTCCGGCAGGGAGGTGCCGCAGGCGACGATGGTGAGGCCGATGATCAATTCGGAGACCCCCATCGCGCGGGCGAGTTCGGAGGCGCCGTATACGAAGGCGCGCGACCCGAGCACCAGGAGCGCGAGCCCCGCCAGGCCGAGCGCGACCTGGAGCCAGAACCGGCCCGCGGACAGCGCGCGGGGATCGGCGGTTATCAGTGCGGACTCCACTTCCTCCTCCGCGCGCGCCTGGATGGAAGCCTGCGCGGCGCGATCCTTGAAGTAGGCGCTGGCGAGATAGAGTGCGAGGGCGACCAGGCAGAGGAAGCCCAGGGGGCGGTTGACGGCGCCCATGAAATAGCCCGCAACCGGCACGGCGCAGACGCCGACGGCGACAAAGAGGTCGCGCCGGACGGCGGGAAAGGCGATGGCGATGGGGCGAACGAGTGCGGTGGCGCCGAGGATGAAGGCAAAATTGAATATGTTCGAACCGATGACGTTGCCGATGCTGATGCCGGTGCTGCCGGCGAGCGTGGCGGAGAGGCTTGCGCCGAGTTCGGGCGCCGAGGTGCCGAAGCCGACGATGGTGAGGCCGACGAAGAGGGGCGAAATGCCGAGACGCAGTGCGAGCATGGAGGCGCCGCGTACGAAGAGCTCGGCGCCGAGGGTGAGTAAAGCTACGGAACCCAAAATAATGAACAGGTTCAGGGCGATCACGGAGTGTCCTTCTCGCGGAGCGCGGGCGGGCGCAGAATACCGGCCGACATGATGAACTGGAAGGCTTCGTCGGAATCGGCTTCCAGCGGGTAGACATCCGCGAGCGGAAACATTTGGAGGAAACCCGTGGTCGGGTTGGGGGTGGTGGGCACGAAGACGGTGGCCATGCGTTCGCCGCTGGGCAGGGTGATCTCGCCGGTCATGAAGCCCATGGCCCGGGTGTCCTGGTGTGGAAAGGGCACGAGCACGGCGGTTTGCCGCCCGGCCTCCGGTTTCGCGCTGAACAGCTCGACAATTTGCTTGGCGGTGCCGTAGACGGCGTCGACGATTGGTACGCGCGCGATCATCCGTTCAAAGGCATGGAGAATCTGGCGTCCGAAGACGTTCGCGGCCAGGCCGCCGAGCAGGTACAGAAACGTGACCAGGAGAAAAACGGATATGGCGGCAACGGCGGGCCCGGGGAGTTCCTTGAAGAGGGGCCGCACAGCGGAGGACACGAGGCCCACGGTGAGGCGGTAAAGCAGGGAGAGCACAAAAAGGCTGATGCCCGCGGGGATCAGGACAATGGCCCCCGAGATCAACCGGTGCCGGATATGGCGAACGATTCGGTTCATGAAGTCTGCTGCAAGGGCCGGGTGGAAGCCGCCCGGCGGCGGGGTGCGGGTTGCGTGTGCTTGGAAGGCGGTCACTGCCACCCGCCAGCACAGACGGCATAATTCAACCACAGAAAGGTGTATTCAGGCAAGCAGTTTTTTGGGCGGCTGGCAGTTTACCGGGCTTGCACGCTGGTTCAGGCGCGGCATGGCGGGTTCAGCGAGATGAATTTTGCGCACCCGCGCTGATCAAAAGGCGGTATTGACGGCGTGAACGATTTTCGCTAGGCTGGGGAAACGCAGTGAGTAAGGTTTGGTTAATGGCCGCGCCCGTCGCGGCTGGAAAGGAGACCGTCATGGCTCATGCGATTCTTGCGGAAAAATGTGTGCAGTGCGATGCGTGCCGGCTGGCGTGCCCCCGCTGGGCGATCAGCAACTCGGCGACGGAGAACACCTATGTCATCGATCAGGACAAGTGCAACGACTGCAGCAATATGTCGGCCGTGCGCTGCGTGCCGCATTGCCCGGTGGACGCGATCATCCTGAACTGATCACGCGATACAGGCGCATGCCAGGGCGCGGGCCCGCGCAAAACGCGCTCCGCGCTCCAGCGAGGGCCGGGGGTTGCCGTAGACCCGCCAGCCGCATTCCGCGGTCTGGTCGAGCGAAACGAGACCCATGAAGCCCAGGACATCCTTGCACGGATAGCCGAGGCCAAACCCGATCTCGTGCGGGATCGCGCCCGACATGCGCCAGCGCGCGCGAATGCGCCGAAAGAATTCGCCCGCATCCACGCTTGCCGGGTAGCCGAGCCGCCGCAGGGCCCAGCCGGGTACGGCGCTAAGGTCGCGCTGCACGGCGCGCGGGTCGTAGATCACGATCTTGCGAGAGAGGCCCCGGGCGTGCACGGTCGCCAGACGCAGGCCCCACGTCCTGGCCAGCCGGTGCAGGGCGCGCAGGGATTGTGTGGCGGGCTGGTCAAACTGGCCCAGGTCCAGGTTGAGCAGTTCGCCGCTTTTTCCGCCCATGAAGACCGATCCCGCGTTGACGAGCGCCCAGCGCACGGCGGGATCGCACAAGTTAAGGGCGGCGCAGCGATTCTTCCAGTACTCCAAGTCCTCGGACATAGGTGCAGGGCCTTTCGCAGGTTTGCGTAGCGTGGTTGACGCGGCGCATGACGGGCTGACCGAACTGTTGTCAACTTTACCATGCGAAAGGCATGCTTAACAAATTTTTGGGCACATTTCTTTTATTACAGGTGGTAAACAGCCGCTACGGTCGGGGTAGCGACACCGTGGTCTGGTAATTGGAGTAGTTATAGAGCGGGTTCTTGTCGCTGACGAAATTCAGCGTTTCCCGGGGGTTGTCGTCCTGGGTGTATATCCACAGCTCGGCCGGATCCCATACGACGATCTCCTCGCGGGCGTCCCCGGTGAGGTCGACGGTCGCGTTGCACATGTCGGGGTGGCCATCGGCAGGGAAACGGACGACGCGTCGGCCCCAGCCGTCGAATAGCCCACCTTCCTCCACATTGGCGGAGAGAATCCAGAATTCGCCGGGCTCGCCGGTCCAGTTGATGGGCAGGCACATGCTGCCGTGCTGGGCGGGCTCGAAATCGTGGTAGATGCGCTGTTGGGCGTCAAAAAAGTGGACGATGCCCTGGTTACCCCAGAAATTAATCGAGACGGCCTCGAGGCCGGGCAGATCGGGGCGGAAATCGGCGATGGCGGGGTTCTGTACGTGTCCGAGGTAGTGGTGCTCGGTGATATTCCCCTCCATGTCGGCAAAGAACATGCCTTCGTCGCTGGCGGCGCAGAGCAGCTTTGGTTTTTCGCCCGGCAGGAAGGGGATGATCGCGACGCCGTCGGCGTGGTCCTGGATGCGGTCATCGAGCGACCAGCGCACCGTACCGTCGGGGTTGAAGAGTGTGTAGCCCATCATCAATTCGTCGCGCCCGTCTCCGTCGATGTCGTAGGCGTACGGGTAGTGGCCGGTGTTGCACTGGGCGCTCCAGAGAGGTTCGAGCCTGTCGTTAAGGGCCCAGAGCGAGAGGTAGCGGTCCTTGAGGATGATGTCCGCGTCGCGCCCCGTGCCGCGGAGGTCGCAGAAGAAGAGGCTGTCGCCGAGGATGCGCGGGAATTTTGCGTGCTCGGCTTTGGTGTTGGGCGGGGTTTCGGGCGTGGGCGCCTTGTACTTCGTCTCGCCGGTCGCGCCGTCGGCCACGATGATCTCCATGTTCATCGTGTAAACGACTTCGTTGCGCCCGTCGCCATCCAGGTCGTGAATCTGGAAGGCGACATCGTTGGTGAGGTCATACTTCCAGGGGTCCGGCTCGCCGATCTGCCAGAGCACCTTGCCGTCCACGGTGATGGCGGTGAGGCAGCTGAGCTCGCTGTTGCGGTCCTTGGGGCCGTGATGGACGACCTGGCCGAGCAGGATGTCGAGTTGTCCGTCGCCGTCGAGGTCGCCGAATCGGATATTGCGGGCGGCGCCAAAGTCCTTGAGGTCGATGCTTTTCCAAAGCTTCATTTTCGGGTTGGCGGCCTGGAGGGCGGATTCGTCCGCCTCGCGCGCGGCTATCGCGTCATTGACGCGATCGATTTCTTCGCCGGATGCGCGGATGGTGATAGCGTGGAAGAGGGTATCGCGGTCGGCGGTCAGCGCGACGCGCCCCACGGGAAAGGTTTTGTCTTCGGCGGCGAGATCGAGGCCGTTGATAGCCGCGCTGAGGGCGCTTCCCCGCGCTTCGACCGCGATGGGGATGGTGTCGCCCGGCGACCAGTTGGCGGGGGCCTCGGCGAGGACTTCCTCGTCGGGCTGGCGAAACGCCGTGGCGTGATTGACGCGCTTGATGACGGCGCGGTCGCCGTCCATCCCGGCGAAATAATAGCAGCGGTCGTTGCGGTAGCGGAAGACGATGCCGGCCATGCGTTCGTTCGTCCGGGGCGTGATTTCGGTTTCGATCTGGTAATCGCGCCAGGCGGGGTCGCCGGTGACGATCATGGGGTGGTAGTGGGGGAAGGAGTTCTTGTAGGTCTGGTGCATGGCGCGCTGACCGCCGTGTTCGACGATGCGCCAGGCGCGCTGCGAGGGGACGCTGGAGCGAAAGGTTGAGACGGCCCAATTGCCCTTGGGAGCGGCTTCGGGCAGGTAGTGGTACTCCGTGTGGGCTCCGACGGGGGAGGAAAACAGGCCCGCGCGGTAGCCGGTAAAGTCGTCGAAGAGCAAGAGGCCGGCGCTGGCGGGGTCCGCCGCAAGAAGACAAAGTACCAGCAGCCAGGACAAGCGGAGCGTTTTCATGGGGTGAGCCTTCCCGTGGTTTGGGCGATGTGCGCCCGGTTGCGGGAATTCTAGCTCAAACTCCGGGGGCTTGTCCCGTCTTGCTCGGGCCGCGCCTGCGCTGGCGCCAGGCCTGGGAAGCCGATCTCAGCCGTGGGCGGGGGTATGGCCGGTGGTTCGCTTGTTATCGAGCTTGGCGACCATTTCCTCGGGGTGGGCCTGCGCGCCTTTTTTCTCGCGCTTGAGCTTCCGCTTTTCCTTGAGGGTGTGCGCGGCCTTCTTTTGCGGCTCGTGTTTGCCCTTGTCTCGTGAGTGACTCATGACGTTACTCCTGGTCCACGTTGTGGTTGGGGACCACCCGTAATTATACCACGCGGCGCGGGAATTGGCGCCGCCACATTCGAAATATGGTAACACTTTAGCGGAATGAAGTTAGCGCTATTCATCGACGACACAAATCCGCGCCGCAACGGATGTGCGGACCAATGGGAGCGCGGCCCGCCCGCACCGCGCCGCAGGCGCGAGTCTGATAAGCGGCGGTAATCCGGGGTTATGATCGTCTCCCTGATCAATCGTGCAGGTAGTGCAAACAACCCATGCACCTCCGGTGCATTGCAGGCGGGGACGCCTGCGCTCCCAGCCTTCCGCACTCTCGTTGTAATATCCCGGCATGACAAGTAAGTTCGGGCCCTACTTCGTATGGCTAAAGTGTTACGAAATATGAAATTGACGGATAGTAGTACGTATTACACGGATAGAGAAGGGATTGGGTGAATTTGAACCGCGAATGAACGCGAATCAGGGAATGGGGTAACGTGTTGGTAGAATGTAACGGTTTGGCCGTCTGAGGCAGTGACGCGCGGCTACAGCGCGAGCGGCCTGTTAGTATGCGAGGAAGCGCGGCTAAGGATCGCGGACATTCTTGTCCGCGGCAAAGTGAGCTCGGGACACAAAGAGACGTAATTCCTCTGGAACAGAAACCCGGCGGCCCCGGGGAGCGGTATGGATTGGGGGCCGGGGCCTCTTCACTTACGCATCGATTACGAAATGTCTTGCGCTTGTCTTGCCACGGACAAGAATGTCCGCGATCCTTTGCGGCTTGACGGGGCGGTACAATCACAGGCAGGCCGGAGGTGCGCCGTGGCGGAAATGTTTGTGCCCCTGCCTTATTCGAGGCTGTCGAGGATGGCGCGGCAGTTGATGACTTTTTCCACGAGGTCGAGGGGGAGGTAGAAGTACTGGCAGGAGGGCTCGAAGCCGATGCGCGAGTCTTCCTTGACGAGGGTGTAGAGTTCTTTTGCGAGCGCGATCTCGTCGCGGGCGGCCTGGCGCATGGTTTCGGTGAGTGCGGCCCGCTGTTCGGCGCTGTGTTCGGCGGCGGGGTCCGCCAGGGCGTCGCGGGCGGCGACGAAGCGGCTCTGGTTGGCGACGGCCTGGAAGTGGTTGGCGGCGGCGCGGGCGAAGCGCAGATCGGTCGCCACGTCGGTGCGGTTTGCGGGCGGGGCGAGCGCGGCGGCGCGCTCCAGCTGCGGAATGCCCTCGCGGAAACCGGCCGCCACCTTCTCAAACTGCGCGGCGAACACATCGGGCGGATAGGGGCCGCGCCAGCCGTCGAGGTTGTCGTAGGGGAGGCCCCACATGGTGGCGCTGTAGCCGGTGCGCTCGGGATAGAGCGGATTGGCGGAGCCCCACTGGACGGGGCAGGTGTAGACGACGCTGATGTGGAAGGGGTACTCGCGGAAGGCCTCACTCATGGCCGTCCAGGCCTGGCGCGCGAGCGGGGCGCCCTCGGGGCCGAAGCGCTCGGCGGCGATTTCGTTCAGGACGGTGTCGATGGAGGGCGCCGGCTTGCGGCTGAGGCGCTGGGCCAGATCGATGTTGGGCGAAGGGTGGCCGCCCATGGTCCAGCCGATGAACATGGCGTTGAGGTTGGCGTCGCGGAGCAGGTTGTTGCAGTGTTCGGCGACGAGGTCCATGACGGGAAGGTAGGGGACGGTGGCAATTTCGCAGGTGTTGTTGAACTGGATCTCCGTACCGGTTTTGAGGCCGCGGGCCTGGGCGGCGCGCCAGTGCGGGACCGCGCGCGGGCCGGGGCCGACGGAGGAGATGGAGTATTCGCCGACGGTGGATTTCACGCCGCCGCGCTCGATGGGTAGATGCCACTCGCTGACGGACATGAGCCAGATGTGGTCCGGGAGTTTCTCGATGATGTCCGGGGCGTCGCCGTGGCCGCGCCAGCCCCAATCGGAAATGAGCACGTTGGCGTCCGGGTTGCCGCGGTGCACGCCTTCCTCCTGCACCGCGACCACCTCCGCCAGGATATCGGCGTCCGTGCGCTCCTTGCAGCGGGGACATGCGGACCAGCCGCCGTGCGAGGCGCAGTTGGTGAGGTTTTCCGAGGCGGAAATGGAATAGATGCCCGCGAGGCCCGGGACTTCGCGGAAGACGTGCGCCAGGGCGTCGCCCATCCACTGGCGGACTTCGGGCACCGAAGTGCAGAGGGCGGTGAGCTCGCCGCTCTGGACCCCGGCGATGCCGGCGCGTTTCTCGAAGAAGGCGTGGGGCATGCCGCGCGGCTCGTTGATATAGAGGTAGATGCCCACGCCGAATTGTTGGGCGCGCTCAACGAGGGTCCGCAGGTTGGCGAGGCGTGTTTCCCAGTTTGCGCCGAACTCGGGGAAGTGCTCGCCGCCGGGGGCCAGGTCGCGCAGGACGGCGTGAAGCCATACGCCGTTGACGCCGTTGTTGGCGAGGCGCTGGAGGAAGCCGTCGGGGTAGGGGTTCAGCTCGGGGTTCATCAGCGGATCCCCGAAGACGGCGACATAGGAGTGCACAATGCGGAGGAAGGGATCTTCGGCGGCCGGGGGCGGCGTGAAGTCCGGCAGCGGCGCGGCGAGCTTGCGCGCGAACTCGAAGCGCGGCTCGCCGGAAGTGTTGAGAGCGTCGCCGAACTCGGACTCGACCACGGCGCGAATTTCGGTGGCGCGGGCTTTCGCGGCGTCGTTCGGTTCGATGTAGCGGACGGGATCGCAGGCGGGTTTCGTGCGGCCGAGCTTGATCCAGAGGAAGTCTTCCTCGCGGAGCATCTCGTCGAGGCGCTCCGGAGTCATTTCGAGGAGCTGGAGGAGCTGTTCGTAGGGTAGGAGGTGCCAGTTGCGGCGGATGAGGGAGACGTAGCCGCGCTCGCGCATGGCCGGCGGCACGCTGGCTGTGGCCGGGAGCCCCATGGACACCGCAACGGCCGTGATGTCTGCATCGGCGGCTCCCAGGATTTGGGCGATTCTGGCGGGGGGCACGGCGTTCCAGTTACGCCAGATGAATTCGTGCATCCGGTCGGGGAAGTGCGCGCTGACAATCGCGGGTTCGCCGGGGCCGTGCGGCAGGATGGAAAGATCGGCGGGCGCGTGGGTGGACGCGATGAGAGCGAGGGGGAAAAGCAGGATGCGGGACAACGAAGACAACATCAAAGCGGTACTCCAGCGGCGGGCCGATTCCGGCGCGCCAGGTGCGGTTTGCGAAATTATTTGCCTGCGGGCTTCTTCATGAGCCAGGCTTCCGAGACGAGGGTGCCCCAGCCGCCGGCGTTGCGCCACTGCTCGCGGGACACGCGATCGCCCCGGGCGACATCCGCAGCACGATCGAATCGAATGACGAGCTTGCCGTCCGCCGTGGCTTCCTTCGGGATATCCCACGCGAAGAAGTCGCTCATTTTCAGCGGCAATTCGACATCCTGCGCGAGCACGGCGTCGTCGGCGTAGATGGTCTGCGATTTCTGATTCATGCGCATGGCGTAGCGATCCTGGTACCAGGGCCGCACGAAGGTGAAGCGAATGCGGTACTCGGCGTCGGGGTCCAGGTCGCGGTATTCGATGGTCACGCCCTGGTCCTCGTCCTGCGTGAAGTGCATGGAGCGCTGGCTGGGACGGTTGCCCTCGTCGAGCATCTCCGGGAGGTAGGGCTGGCCGTGGTCGTAGGGGTAGCCGAAGACGGCATTGGGCGCGTGATTCGCGGTGCCGAAATTGTCGTAGTGGCCGCCTTCGCCCGGGTCTTCGTAGGCGGTGATTATGCGCAGCAACTCGGCGCGCGCCTCGCCATCGGCGTCGCGTGCGCGTTCGAGCTGGCGCCGGAGCCAGCCGAGGCCCACGTAGTCGTGGTCGAGGTTGAAATAGCCCTCGCTGCGGAGCCCCATGATCTCGTTTTGCGCCTCGCCCAAGGTGCCGGCCTCGTCGCGCAGCCGCTTCATTTCCGCCGTCTCTTCGAGGGCGTCCAGGGCGTCGAGCGCGCGCTGTATATCGAATTCGGCGCGGTCGAAGGCCAGGGCCTCGATGCGCTTGAGCAGATCCAGTTGCTGCGTGGCGGCGAGCTGAACGTAGCGGTCGAGCGCGGCCTTTTCCATGTAGGCGCACCAGAGCCAGTTGTCGCGCATCCAGTGGGCGGGCATGCGGCGTCCAGCCTCGCGGACGAGGTCGTAGTAGCGCTGGACGCCTTCTTTTTCGCGGATGGTCTTGCCGGGGATTTCTTCGAGGTTTTCCTCCAGCTGGAAGAGGGCCTCGGCCATGTACGGGGCGGCCTCCGGCCCGAAGTACGCGCGCGCGTAGCTTTCGACCACCTGCTCCACCGTTTGCCGCGGCGCCCAGAGCAGGCGCATCCACATCCACTGGTTGAAATGGTCGTGGTGGCCGCTGGAGTGCGTGATATCGCCGACGCCGTAGTGCATCAGATCGCTGAAGACGCGGTGGTAGTAGCGTGGCCAGGCGTAGAACGTGCGGCGGTCGTAGACCATGGTGAGGAACTGGTCCGGGCGGCGCTCGTAGATCTCGTGGCTCCACCAGGGCGGCAGGTTCCCGTCCTTGTCGGCGCGGGGATACATCTGGATGTAGGCGTGTTGCGCGTAGCGCCAGTGGGTGATCTCGTTGAAATAGACGAGCTGGTGTTGCGGCGGGATCTGGCGGATGATCTCGCGGGGATAGGTGGTGTAGGGACCGAATCCGGGGTATTCGAAGAGGTCCATGCGGTGGTTCTGGCGGTGGCCGGGTTGCCAGGTGGTGGCGTCGGAGCCGGGGCCGTAGCCGAAGGCCCAGAGCCAGTCGCGGGGCTCTTCCCGCAGGTATGCGAAGATGGCCTCGTCGTCCGCGTTGTCGAATTTCTGGTTGACGATGAAAATGCGCGTTTCCGGGTGGTGTTTGTGAATAGTCGCCGCCATTTCCTCGACGAGCTCGATGAATTTCCGGCCATACGGATCGCAGCGGTCGCACTCGCAGCCGCCGCCATCGCCCCCCTTGAACTTGACGAGATCGAAGAAGGGGCTGTTTGCGAACTGCTTCTCGCACTGCTCCAGCATGTACTGGCGGCCTTCGGGGACGGACAGGCAGACGTAGCCGCCTCGGCCGATGGACTCCGCCGCTTCCCAGGCGGCGGGGATGTCGCCCATGGCGCGGTTGGCGTTGCCGTTTTCCATGGCCATGAGCCCGTAGGACTTGATGAAGTCGTACATGGGCCCCGGATCGGTGTCGAAGATGTTGGCGCCGGCGAGGGCGTAGTCGAGCACGACTTCCTGCGCGTCCGCGTCGGTCCAGGCGCGGACACCGGGCAGGTTGGCGGGGAGGCCCTGGCCGTATTGCGTGCCGCGAATCTCGAAGGCCGGCGCCATGCGGATGTTCAGGTCCTCGGGGAGGGAGAATCCGTCGCCGGTCCAGTTTGCCTGGCGGAGCAACTCGCCGATTGCGTACAGACAGCCGCGATCATCCACGCCCGCGGCGAGGAGCGTGTTTTCCTCGGGAAAATAGCGGAGGAGATAGCCCTCGGCGCCCGGGGCCAGGCGCGTGAGCGGCGGAATGCGGTGGGTCTCGAACACATCGGCAATGGCGGCGTGGCGATCCGGGACCCCGAGCAGGATTTGGAGGCTTGCTTCGCCCGATTCGAAGCCGCCCACGCGCGCGCTGACGCCGCTGTGGCGCTCGATCCGGGCAGCGAGCAACTCGCCCACGCGTTTTTCCACGGCGGACGCGCGTTCGCCGGTCAGGACGACGGCGTCGGTGTAGACGGGCGCATTCGCGGCGGCGCCGGCGGCGAGCAACACGGCGATCAGGGCCAGCGTGGACCGGGAGATTAATGCGTGGTGAGGCGTCATGATACAGCCTGCCTTCCTGGAGCATTTTCAAAATAAGGGAACGGCTATTGTGTGCCCGGTCGGGCGCCCTGCGCAAGTTGCGCTCGGTGGCGGCGGGAGACGGCGCTACAGGGTTTCGGTGTAGCTGTCTTTGAGGGTTCGCTGCATTCGCTCACGCAACGCGCTGGCAAGCGCTTTGAGGCTTTCCGCCCTGGGATAGGTCCTACGGTAAACCAGGGCGATATCTCGGCGGGGCGTTGGATTGCGCAGCGGGCGGATGGCGATGGGGGATGCGGCGGCGAAAGGGCCGATGGTGCTGAGCTTCGGGAGGAAGGTGCAGCCCATGCCCGCGCTGACCATCTGCCGGAGCGATTCGATGCTTGATGCCCGGTAGCCTTCCGGGTCGGCGGGGGCGGCTCCGCGGCAGAGGTTCAGGGTTTGATCGCGCATGCAGTTGCCTTCTTCGAGGAGGAGGATTGGGTCGTCCGAAAGATCCGCGACGGTCAGGGACTTTTTCCGGGCGAGCGGGTGATCGAGCGGGAGGCCGGCCACGAGCTCTTCGCGGAAAAACACGGCGTGATCGAGATCGGGCGCATCGAGGGGGAGCGAGAGAATGGCGGCGTCGAGCGCGGATTGCTGGAGCTGCTCGACGAGGCGCCGGGTCATGTCCTCGCGCAGGTAGAGCTTGACGTTGGGGTAGATGGCCTTGAGTTCGGGCAGGAGGTGGGGCAGGAGGTAGGGGCCGACGGTGGGGATGACACCGAGGTAGAGTGGGCCGGCGAGTTCCCGTGCGGCTCCGCGCGCGAGTTCGCGGATTTCGTGGACGCCGTCGAGCACGCTCCCGGCGCGCGCGAGGATGTCGCGCCCGGCGGCGGTGAGGCCGATCCGGCGCTTGCCGCGCTCGAAGAGGGGTGTGCCGAGTTCCTGCTCGAGCTTGGCGATCTGCATGCTCAGGGTTGGCTGCGTGACGTGGCAGCGTTCGGCGGCCTGGCCGAAGTGGCGGGTTTCGGCGAGGGCGATGAAGTATTCGAGGTCGCGGAGGGTCATGGGGGGTAGGCTTTAGGCTTTAGGCTGGAGGCTTTAGGCAGGGACGAATAGCAGTTGACAGTTGACAGTTGACAGTTGACAGTTGACAGCTGACAGCTGGCGGTTGGCGGTTGGCGGTTGGGGTGGTGGAATGGGTGGTTGACCGGGGTGTTTGGGTGGCTATGTCGGGCAATCGAGGGAATCTATGGTTTGAATCTAAATTATTGATTGGACGAATTGCAAGCGGGCTGGTATGGTAAGGGGAAAACGTGGCTTAGATGCGCCTGTTCGTCCGTGGGATCATCGCTTGCGCGGGCAACCGCCAGGGCGCGCGAAGCCAGCGGTACATTGGGCTTATTCCAATCAGGAAACATAAGGAGAGCTAACGTGTCAGAAAATCCGAGCAAGTGCCCCGTGATGGGCGGGGCTGATCCGCATACCGTGACGGGGTCGACCGCGAACAAGTACTGGTGGCCAAATCAGCTGAATCTGAAGATGCTGCATCAAAACCCGCCCGCCGGGAACCCGATGGGCGAGGAATTCGATTATGCGGCGGCGTTCAAGTCGCTCGACCTGGAAGCGCTGAAGAAGGACATGTACGCGCTGATGACGACGTCGCAGCCGTGGTGGCCGGCGGACTGGGGGCACTACGGGCCGTTTTTCATCCGGATGGCGTGGCACAGCGCGGGGACGTACCGCGTCAGCGATGGCCGCGGTGGCGCGGGTTCGGGGACGCAGCGATTTGCGCCGCTGAACAGCTGGCCGGACAACGCGAGCCTGGACAAGGCGCGCCGGCTGCTCTGGCCCTTGAAGAAGAAATATGGCCGGAAGATCTCGTGGGCGGACCTGATGTTGTTTGCGGGCCACTGCGCGCTGGAGTCGATGGGCCTGAAGACGTTCGGGTTTGCGGGCGGTCGCGAGGACGTCTGGGAGCCCGAAGAGGACATCTACTGGGGCCCCGAGGGCGAGTGGCTTGCGGACCAGCGCTACAGCGGTGATCGCGAGCTGGAGAACCCGCTGGCGGCGGTGCAGATGGGCCTGATCTATGTGAATCCGGAGGGGCCGAACGGGCAGCCGAGCGTCCTGGCGGCGGCGCGCGACATCCGCGAGACGTTTGCGCGGATGGCGATGAACGACTACGAGACGGTGGCGCTGATCGCGGGCGGGCACACGTTTGGCAAGGCGCACGGCGCGGCGGATCCGCTGAAGTATGTGGGCCCCGAGCCCGAAGGCGCGCCGCTTGAGGAGATGGGCCTGGGCTGGAAGAACACGTACGGCTCGGGCCATGGCTCGGACACCATCACCAGCGGCCTCGAAGGCGCCTGGACGCCGACGCCGACCCAGTGGGACAACAGCTACTTCGAGACGCTGTTTGGCTACGAGTGGGACCTGGTTAAGAGTCCGGCGGGCGCGTGGCAGTGGACGCCGACGGATCCCGCCGCGAAGGACGCGGTTCCGGACGCGCACGACCCGAACAAGCGGAGCGCGCCGATGATGTTCACGACGGACCTGGCGCTCCGGCTGGACCCGATCTACGGTCCCATCTCGCGGCATTTCTACGAGAATCCGGACGAGTTCGCCGATGCGTTCGCCAAGGCGTGGTACAAGCTGACGCACCGCGATATGGGCCCCGTGTCGCGCCTGCTGGGCCCCTGGGTTCCCGAGCCGCAGCTCTGGCAGGATCCGGTCCCAGATGTGGATCACGCGCTCATCGACGCGCAGGACATCGTGGGCCTGAAGGGCAAGCTGCTTTCGTCGGGGCTGTCGATCGCGCAGTTGGTATCGACCGCGTGGGCGTCGGCTTCGACCTTCCGCGGCACGGACAAGCGCGGCGGCGCGAACGGCGCGCGCCTGCGCCTCGCCCCGCAGAAGGACTGGGCCGCAAACGATCCCGCGGAGCTCGGCAACATCCTGCAGGCGCTGGAGAAAGTGCAATCCGAGTTCAACGGCGCGCAGTCCGGCGGGAAGCAGGTTTCCCTTGCGGATCTGATTGTGCTGGGCGGCTGCGCGGCGGTGGAGCAGGCGGCGAAGAACGCGGGCCACGCCATCACGGTCCCGTTCACGCCGGGCCGCACGGACGCGACGCAGGACATGACGGACACCGATAGCTTTGCGGTGCTCGAGCCCGCCGCGGACGGGTTCCGCAATTACTATGGCAAGGGCGTGACGCGCCCGGCGGAGGAATTGCTGCTCGATCGCGCGCACCTGCTGACGTTGAGCGCGCCGGAGATGACGGTGCTGGTGGGCGGCCTGCGCGCGTTGAACGCAAACACGGGGCGGTCGCCCCTGGGCGTGTTTACGGCGCGGCCCGAGACCCTGACCAACGATTTCTTCGTGAATCTGCTGGACCTGGATCTGGAATGGAAGAAGTCGGAGCGCTGCGCGCATTTCTACGAGGGACGCGATCGCGCCACCGGCGAGGTGAAGTGGACCGGCACGGCGGTTGACCTGGTGTTTGGGTCAAACTCGCAGCTCCGCGCGCTCGCGGAAGTGTACGCGTGCGACGACGCCGGCGAGAAGTTCGTGCGGGAATTCGTGGCGGCCTGGGACAAGGTCATGAACCTGGACCGTTTCGATATTGGTGGGTAAGGGCTCTTTTACTTCATACGACGGTACTGTGATTCCCTTTGCTGGCCTGTGCGAATATTCATTCGGCAGGCCAGCCTTCGTTCCAATTGCTCTTGATTTTCGGCTTGGTGTAGCCGCTTCCGGGTAATTGGGCCTCCGGAAAGTCCTCCCCGTCGAGTAACGCTCCAGCTCACGCCTTGGCAAAGCACCTCCTATCGGGGCGGTGCGCTCGGAGCGAAATGTGGTGGGAGCGGTTGTCTGTGATATAGAATGCAATCAAGGCTCAGCAACGGGAGAATGTATGGCGGGCAGAAACGCGATACTTAGCGCGTACGAACTGTCGGCGTTGACGCGCTTGTTTTCATCGTCCGTAATTCAGGAGTTAGCCCGAAAAGGCCGTTCGCCATTGTTGCGACGGCTGTCCTCCGCCTCTCGACTCGCGCTGCGCTGTTCTACCTCCGCACGCGTCCGTGATCTATTTGAGACTGCATTCACCATACTTAATTCCGCGGGCCGACGCGACGAGTACATTTACCGTTCCGCGCTCACTCACAAGGTGCTTTTGGGTAAGCATTCACTTCGAACCGCCGCGATGCTAAGCGAGTTCCGGGTCGGCAATTGCAGGGCCGATGCCGTCATTCTTAACGGCTCTTCCGCTGCCTATGAAATCAAATCCGAACGGGACTCACTATTTCGTCTTGCACAACAGGTTGAACAGTACCGGCGGGTTTTTGCATCGGTAAATGTAATTGCCAGCGATTCACATATTGGTGCAATTTCCACGGTGGCGCCAATGGATGTTGGTATCTTGCGCCTGAACGCTCGTTATCAGATATCGACGGAACGCGAGGCGCATGTCCGGCCTGATGGAATATGTCCAGTTGCTGTCTTTGATTCGCTGCGCTCCGACGAAGCGATACTGATTCTGAGCGGTCTTGGAATTGAGGCGCCCAACCTCCCCAATACTCAGCTCCGAGGCGCTATGCGAGCGCTCTTCAGCGATCTTGAGCCTGTCGCCGTGCACCAGCAAATGGTGGAAACGCTAAAGGTTACGCGTGACCTTACTCCGTTGTGCGAGCTTGTTGAGCGGCTGCCGAAATCTCTGCACGCCGCGATACTTTCCACCCCGATCCGGAAGGCTGACCACAAACGGTTGACGGACGCTGTGCACACACCGTTGAGCGAGGCGGAGAAATGGGTATAGCGATGTATCGACCTTACTTTCGCGGCAAACAATTCGAACTGATTGCGATACGTGAGCGGGCCGGGTTAT
Source organism: Candidatus Hydrogenedentota bacterium (assembly GCA_019637335.1). NCBI lineage: Bacteria > Pseudomonadati > Candidatus Hydrogenedentota > Candidatus Hydrogenedentota bacterium. The sequence continues at coordinate 66,497 of JAHBVV010000008.1, forward strand.
TTGCCGAATGCGGATTTGTGCCAATTATAGAGCCAGTCAAGGAATCCATCGCCGGACTCACGAAGACTCTGGACGCAATTCGCGACGCGGAAGGGCGAGCGATCCTCATCGTGAACCCGTACCACGGTGACCATAGCGGCGGCGATGCAATTTCCACAATACTACGTGAGGTTTATAACAAGGACGATTTCGTATCCGCTGGCGTTCTATTGCGAAGCGAGATGGCGCTGAATGAGGCGCTTGCCGTCTGCAAATCTCATGCAGCACATGATTTGACCATCATACACGCGGGATTCACAGATCCGAAGGGGTTGGCTGCCCATCTCTCCGCAGAAAACGTGGCGGTATCAGAGCACATTTTCATCGACAAGTTCACGGGCCATCTCTACCGAAGGCATTTTACTGGCCCGACGCGAATTCTCGTCGGAGATGGATTCGAGCGCCGGCGCAACGCGGACTATCCCGAAACCGAGGAATTTTCCGAACTCCACGTGACATACTCCGAACTGAAAATGGATGGTTTTGGCGACTTTTTGATCGTTGGTGATGATTACTCGGAGACGGGCGGGCCAGCGTATGCGGTAGCGATTCACTTGACCTTCATCGACGATGAGAAAGATGACGTGATGTACGTCTACCATTTCGTCTCGGATACGAACGACACGCCGACCGATCCCGCGGGAAAGTTTGCCCAGGCACTTCGAAAGCTCGTCTTGAAGCTCGATTCAGGGGCCTCGAAGCTCTATGACACCACAGCAATCGAGGAATTCAGGGCATTGCATGACAAGGGACATTTTCCGGGCCTTGGCTACGTGAAGAAACTCTCGATGATTCATCATTTAGAGACTTTGGCGACTTTTCTGAGGCTCAAGCCTGAAGGACGGGAATGACAATGCTCCCGAAGTGCTGCTGCCCGGAGTGCTTCGATGATCGGGGGCTTCGCGAAAAAATATTTCCGACTTTGAAACCTGAATTTGGCACATGCAGCTATTGTGGGTCCGTGAAAGTGCAGTTGGTCGAACCAGGCGCTCTCCGCAATCTATTCGAGATTCTGACGAATGTTTATGAGTCAGATGGAGAAGGCAAGACGCTGGTTGAGTGGATGAAGGAAGACTGGCGGCTCTTTCCCGATGACCGCCTGGACGTAGCTCACGCGAAGGAGCTCCTGGCGGAAATATTGGACGATGGCGAGATTGTCCGGCGTTCGTTCAGTCCTTCATCGGCTTATCGGAGTGTGGGGCTGCTTCAGTGGGACGCGTTTCGCGACGAGCTGATGACCAGGAATCGCTGGTTTCTGGATGAGACTCTGGACATTGATCGTCTCCGCGAACTGCTTAGTCACGTATTAATCCGTGGGCTCTCGGACAGGTGGTACCGTGCCCGAGTTTGTAAAGGTGGCGACGATTTTCCGTTGAGCAAGATGGGCGCGCCGCCCAATCAGCTGGCCTCGCACGGGCGCGCGAATCCCGCCGGAATACCGTACCTCTACCTTGGCTCGGATGCGGTCACCGCCGTCGCGGAAGTGCGCCCTCACACGGGGGATAGAGTTTGTGTCGCGGAATTCGAAGTCCCAGGGGTGGTGGCCGTTGATCTTCGTGACCCCCGGAAATGTGTTTCGCCATTCTTCCTCGCAGGAGCGGACGAGATCGGCCAGCTGCGCGCAGACCTGCCCTTGTTGGAGCGGCTCGGCGCGGAGTTGACCCGACCAGTACTGCCGGACAGCGCGGCAATCGATTACATTCCGAGTCAATACCTGTGTGAGTTCATCAAGAAGTGTGGTTTCGACGGTGTTGTTTACGGTAGCTCGGTAAGTGACGGTATCAATCTTGCCTTGTTTGATCCTGTCAGAGCCACTCCCAAGTCGTCGGAATACTACCACGTGACGAAGGTTGCCATAGAGACTGTCAGGGCATAGAACCGGGTCCGGCGGTCTTCTGTTGTCTGGCGCATTGCGGTTGGTTTGCCCGCGGGTTTGCGCTCCGCGTAGACTGTGCGGCGAGGCAGCAGCCGGCAGAATGGAGTCACCTCATGCAGCATGGGCCTTCTGAAGACGAACAGCGCCGTTTGCGGAAGCTCCGGGAACTTGGAATACTGGATACGTTTCCCGAAAAGGCGTACGACGATATCACGTTTCTTGCGGCGCAGATCGCGCAGACGCCGATGGCGCTAATTACGTTGCTGGACGCGGATCGGCAGTGGTTCAAGTCGAAGGTGGGTATCGATATTGACGAGACGCCCCGGGACCACGCGTTCTGCGCCCGGGCGATACTCAAGCCGCACGAGCTGATGGTGGTGCGGGACGCGTCGCGGGATCCGCGTTTTGCGGGTAATCCGTTTGTGACGGGCCCGCCTTCGATCCGGTTTTACGCGGGGGCGCCGTTGGTCTGCGACGATGGTTCGGCGCTGGGGACGCTTTGCGTGATCGATGTGAAGCCGCGCACACTGAGCGAGTTGCAGGAGACGGCGCTGCGTGTGCTGGCGCGGCAGGTGATGGCGCAGATCGAGCTTCGCGAGGCGCTGGCGCAGGTGAAGCGCCTGCGGGGGATGTTGCCGATTTGCACGAACTGCAAGAAGATCCGCGACGATTCCGGGTACTGGGAGCGCGTTGACACGTATGTGGCGCAGCACTCCGAGGCGGTGTTCAGCCACGGCATTTGCCCCGAGTGTATGGAATCGCTTTATCCGGAGGCATCCGAGGCGATGCATCGGGGGGAGCGGCCCTGAATCAGCCCGGGGGTGGCGCGGCGCCGTCCCAAAGCGCGGCGACGAGCACGCTGAGCGCGTCGGGGTTGGACGCGGCGGGCAGATCGCGTGCGCCGGCGGGGAGATCGGCGCACTCCGGATTCCACAACACCACCTTGACGGCGCGGTAGCGTTCTTCCGCGTTCAGGCCGCGTAGGAGGCTATCGAGATCCATGTCGGGCAGATCGGGCGCGAGTACGAGGCAATCGGGAAGATGGCTCCCGATTCCGATACAGGCGGAGACGCCGGTTGGGGCGGTGGCGCAGCGCGCGCCGGGCCAGGTGGCGAGAATGGCGCTGGAGACGCCGGTCACGTCCTCGGGGCCGGCGATGGCGAGGAGAAATGAGGGGGCTTCCCTTCGCGCGGCGGCCCGCCCGGCAAGCTGCCGCGTGATGGCGCGGCCGAGCTGCCTGGGGTCGAGCGGTTTCGCCAGGTAATCGTCCATGCCGGCGGCGATGCAGCGGTCCCGGTCTCCCTGCATGGCGTTGGCGGTCATGGCGATGATGGGCACGCGCTCGCCGTGCGGAAGTTCCCGGATTCGGGCGGTGGCCTCCAGCCCGTCCATGACGGGCATCTGAACATCCATGAAGATCAGATCGTAGGCGCGTTCCCGGACACACTCCACCGCCTGCTGGCCGTCGCTGGCGATCTCCACGTCCAGCCCCAGCCGTTTCAGCATGCCCGTGGCGACTTTCTGGTTGACGATGTTGTCCTCGGCGAGCAGCACGCGCGCGTGGTTTGTGGAAGCCGCGGATGGGTTGGGATTGTGGCGCGGGATTGTGGACGGGGGTGTATCCGGCTTCACCGGGCCCTGGTCGAGCAGGCCGGCAATGGCGTCGAACAGACGTGAGGGCGTCAGGTAGGCTTCCAGGAAGGCGTTGATACCCAATTTTCCGAGGCGGGCGCGGTCAAGCGGGTTCGCCTGCGACCCGAGAGCCAGGACGGGCGGGCTGCTTTCGGGATCTCGCTCGCGGAAGGCTTGCAGGGCGGCAATCGCCCGATCGCCGCCACCGGGGTGAAGCAGTATCAGGTCCGGCGCCGAACCGGGGTGGGCGCTCCAGTCGGGCACGGCGGGATCGAGCGCGATGGCGGTGACACCCCAGCTCCGCAGGGCGTCGACGCAGAGCGCGCGTGTGACCGGGTCTTCGCAGATCACGCAGGCGCGCGCCGGCGCCATCATGCGCGGCGGGGGGCATTCGCCCGCGACGCCAAACAGCATGGAGAACCGGGCTGTGGAGCCCTCCCCCGGTACGCTGTCCACGCGAATCTCGCCCCCCATCAATTCCACGAGACTTCGTGTGATGGCGAGGCCGAGCCCGGTTCCGCCGTATTTCCGGGTGGTGGAGGCGTCGGCCTGGGTGAAGGTTTCGAAGATGGCTTCGAGCTTGTCCTGGGGGATGCCGACACCGGTATCCTCCACTTCGAACTCGAAGCGGACGGATTCGGAGTCCGGCGATCCGGCGGCGCGTGCGCGGATGGTGATGCGGCCTTCCCGGGTGAACTTGACGGCATTGCCGACCACGTTGTTGAGGACCTGGCGGACGCGCCCCGCATCTCCGACTACCTGCCTTGGCGCGGCGGCGTCGAAGTGGGAGAGCACCTCGACGCCCTTGCTGGCGGCGGTGACGGAGAGGAGTTCGCCGACGCCGTGGACGATGGCTTCCAGGTCGAAGGGGCGCGCGTCGAGGTCGAGCTTTCCCGCCTCGATCTTGGAGAAGTCGAGGATGTCGTTGACGATATCGACCAGTGCGGCGGTGGAGTAGCGGACGAGGCCGACGCGCTCGCGCTGCTCTTCGGTGAGGGGGCTGTCGGCGAGCAATTCCATCATCCCGGAGATGCCGTTGAGGGGCGTACGCAGTTCGTGGCTCATGGTGGCCAGGAACTCGCCCTTTGCGCGGGACGCGGCCTCGGCCTCCTCCTTCGCAGCTTCCAGTGCGCTGGTGCGCTCCTGAACGCGCGCTTCGAGGAGGTTGTTCGCCTCGCGCAGGGCGCGGTCCTGCCGCTGTATCTGGTCCAGCATCTCATTGAACTGGGCGGCCAGATCGCCGAGTTCGTCTCCCGTGCGGATCTCGGCGCGGAGCGAGTAATCCTGGCGCTTTGAGATGGTGCGCGCGGTGTCCGCGAGGCGCTGGACGGGCTCGGAGATAAAGCGCTGTAACCGGACGGAAAGGAGGAGTGAAAACAGGCCGATGCCGAGGAAGATGGCGGCGCCGGCGGCCAGATTGCGGCGGGTTCGGGCATGGAGCTGGCGCATATCCGACACCAGCACAATGGTTCCAATCCGGGCTCCGGCGGCGATGATGGGTTCCGCCACGCCAAGGTTTGCGCCGGCGTCGAAGGGGCCGTAGCTGCCGGGCGGGCGGCGGAACAGGGCGGCCTCCGCTTCGTCCCGCAGGTAGGTGGCGAATAGATCGCCTTGCGCGTCGTAGATGGCGGCGCCGATGATGTTGGGGTGAACGCGGAGCGCGCGCAGGCTTTCCGCGGCGTCATCGGGGCTGTCGAACTCGATGGCGGCGGCGGTGTTGAAGGCGAGAAAGCGCGCGTCGGAGGCGAGCTCGTCTACGATTTCATGCCGGTAATCGATCCGGCTGTACGTGTAGCCAATGGCGGCCGCGAGCAGGAGGGACGCGGCGGTGGTCGCCATGGCGATCAGCACGAGTTTGGCCTTGATGTCGAGGTGGAAGGCGCGTTTGAGCGATTCCGGGCGGCGCAATGTCATCGGCCGACGCGCCATTAGCGGAACACCTTGACGGCGAGCCTCAGCAGCCGCGCGCTCAGGTTCAGCGAGGCCCGATTGGCGCTCTTGAGATTGACTTCGAACTTTACTTTGGCGTCCTGGCGGACGAAGTTGATCATGCCGCCGCGCTCGGCGAAGCCTTCCTGTTCTCCGACGGTGAGGGCGCGGGAATCGCGGAGGGCCTCGATGGCGTCGGCGGCGCCGGCGTCCATGGCGAGCGCGGTATAGACGACGTGGCAATCGTGAAGATCCGCCGGGTCGTCCGATGAGACGAGTACGGCGGGGCGCCCGTGGAGTTCCAGGCCCCGGAGGAGTTCTCCGAGGACATCGCCAAAGGGGTTTTCTCCGAGAATGCCGAATTTGAAGGGCGCTTCGGGATCGGGGAAGGCGTCTTCCGGCCAGTCGATGTATTTCGGGAAGTTGACGAGGTACCCGGCCTTGATCTCGTATTCCTGGAAGCCGCCGGTTTCACCGCCGGCCACGGCGGTTGGCGCAAGTGCGCACCAGGCGGCGCAGGCGATAGCGGCGAAAAGCGCGGCGGCGCGCGCGGGATTTCGGATCAGAAGCGCCATGTCACCTTTCCGTAGACACCGCGCTGCGCTTGTGTCGGGGCTGTATTAACAAAGGAGGAGTCATATTCGAGGCGGCGGGATTCCAGCAGGTCGTGCCCCACAATCTCAATCTCGAAGGAGTCCGACGGGCTCCACGTCAGCCCGGCGTCCAGGCTTACGTATTCGTCGATGTCGAGCGCGGGCAGGCGGTCCACGTAGCGGAGCGCGAGATTGATCTGGAAGGATTCGCCGAGATTCATCCAACTTTCGACGCGGGCCTGGTGTCGCGGCTCGCTTTTCTCCATCGGCGCGGAGACGAAATCGATGCTTTCGGGGTTGATGTCGAGGTCCATATGGAGATAGGAATAGGTTGCGCGCAGGCGCCACCAGGACGTCGCCTGCCAGGCCACGTCGATTTCCGCGCCATAGGCGGTGGCGTCCATGTTGTTGCGGCCGATGGCCGGAATGGCGATGTGGAGCGGGCGCGGGCCGGCGGCCAGGTAGGGGAATCCGATTTCGGTGGTTCGGAGGTTCTGGTATCGGTTGTGAAAGAGGGCCAGGTCGAGCGTGAGAGCCTGTGTCAGCGCGGCGCGGTAGCCGGCCTCGATGGCGAGGAGTTCCTCGGAATCGAAGCCCGAGTCGCCCTCAAAGGTGAGGATAAGCCCTGGGATTGCGAAACCGGCGACGTTTGTGGAGTCATCGGTCACCGAGGGCGTTCGCACGGCGCGGGATATGGCGGCCCAAAGGGTATGCGTATTGTTTGGCGTCCAGGCGATGCGCGCGCTGGGCTGAATCTCTAGGCCGGTAAAGTCGTTGTATTCAAACTTGGAACCGAGCGTCAGGATCAGCCGTTCGTCGAAGAATGCGATCCGGTCCTGTATAAACGCGCTGTAGAGGCTCCGTGACTGCACGGGCGGGTCGTAGAACACAAGTTGCGAGCCGCGGGTGCGGTCCTTGTAGAACCGGGCGCCGCCGCCCCACAGGATTTCGTGACGCCCTCGCGCGGGCAGGAGGTACTGGATCTGAAGATCGAGCGTTTCGCGGTCTTCGTCCAGCAGAAAGTTGTTGGTGTCCGCCCGATCATAGTAGGCCTGGAGTTGTAGCTTTCCGCCGCTTTCCGCGGTGCGCGCCCAGCGCCCGAGCAGGCTGCCGCCGGAATAGAGGGAGTCCTCGACCCGCGTATCCGAAATGGGGAGTGGAATGAGGGGGACATCGTAGGCCTGGGTCGTTTCGGCTCCGTACAACTCGCCAATGACGGTGAGTTGCGATTCGCCCCAGTCCCAATCCCATCGGGCGCCGCCGCGCGCGTATTCCGCGTCATCGGCCGCGATGCGCCCCGGGACCGGCGCGCGGTTGTCCTGCCCGAGATAGCGCAGGTAGAGGCGGTAGTGGCCGTGTTCGCCGGCCTTGCCGCCGTATCGCATGAAACCGAAGCCGGGGTATTCCGTACCGGCGCCGGCGCTGATAAGGCCCCCCTGGGTGTTGGCGGCGTTGCGCGTGATGATGTTGATGACGCCGTTCACGGCGTTGGCCCCCCAGAGGGAACCGCCGGGGCCGCGAATAACCTCAATGCGCTCGATATCTTCGAGCGGAATGTCCTGCGCTTCCCATACGACGCCCGAGAAGAGTGGGGTGTAGATGCTGCGCCCATCCACGAGGACGAGGAGCTTTGTGGCGTAGCGGCCTCCGAAGCCGCGGATGGAGATGGATCGGACGCTGGCGTCCAGGCTGGCGACGTGTACGCCGGGGACGGTGCGCAGCAGCTCGGGAAGCGTTAGCGCGGGGGAGTTTCGGATATCGTCTCTGGTGATGACGTGGATGGCGGCGGCGGCGGCGGAGCGGCGCTCGGTTTGCTTGGAGACGGTGGATATTTCGAGGTCGGCGAGGTCTTCCAGGCTCATCTCGGCGAGCCGCGAGATGGGGCGGGAGGAATCGACGGTTGCGGCGCCCGGGGCGAGCGCGAGCCCCAGACAACCGAGCAGGAGCAGCGCGCGCGGGCCGCGCCCCGGGCGGGGCGTTCTTGCAAGTATGATGCTGCTCACCGTCAGATGCATGGCGGAGGACTCACCTCAGGTGTCGGAGCGGCGCCCAATCCCGCAGCGTCCGAAATAGCCGTATACCCGGAAGGGTACTGCATGGGCGGCCGAATTGCAATGGGGGGAAAGGGCAATCGCGTTTAAACTTCCAACTCGAGCCGAGCGCCATATGTACCACCTTCAATGTTAAGAAGGGCGCTTGTTGGAGCGCTGGCATTTCGTCTGCGGCGAATCCCTGACCTTGGCGGCAGAGATGCCGGCGCTCCAGACCGCTCACTTTCGTTGATTCAAGGCTCCATATCGACTCAATTTTACGCCCATATACCGAGAGCGTATAAATGTGATTGCCCTGCAATGGGGGGATAGGGCGGTGCTGCGCGCTCAGAATCGCCACGTCAGTTTTCCATATACGCCGCGCTGGACCTGGGTGGGTACGGTGTTGATGAACGTGGCGTCGAATTCGGTATGTCTTGCGTCGAGCAAGTCGTGCCCCACGATGGCGAGTTCGAAATCCTGGTGTGGCCTCCAGGCGAGCCGGATGTCGAGCGTGATGTATTCCTCGACAGCGAGGGCGGGCAAGCCGCTCGCGTAGCGGAGGGCGGCGTCGAGATCGACGTTGTGTCCGAGGTTCATGTAGCTCGCCAGGTAGGCCTGGTGGCGCGGGTAGCTGCCGGATACCGATCCGGAGACTGGGTCCAGCGTCCGGGCGTTCAGGTCGTGGCTTATCCGGAGGAGGGAATAGTGGGCCCGCAGGCGCCACCAGCCGGCGGGCCGCCAGTCGGCGGCGAGCTCGACGCCGTAGGTCTCGGCGTCGTGGTTATTCCGCGCGTGGAATGGGATGGCGATGTGAATCGGGAGGGGGTAGACCTCGACAAAGGGCAGCCCGAGTTCGAGGGAGCGGAGGTTTTCGTAGCGGTTGTAGAAGACCGCGAGATCCAACTGGAGCTTTTCGGCGGGCCGCACGCGGTAACCGGCTTCGAAGGCCAGGAGATTTTCCGAATCGTAGTCGCGATTGCCATAGAGCGCGGCGGTGACGCCGGGAAACTCCAGCGCCTGCACGCGGGCGGCTTCCTCGGCGAGCGAGGGGGTGCGCACGGCGCGCGAAACGGCGGCCCAGAGGGTGTGGCGGTCGTTGGGGGTCCAGGCGAGGCGCGCGCTGGGCTGAATTTCGAGGCCGGTGAAGTCATTGTGCTCGAATTTTGCGCCGAGGGTGAGCGTGAGGGCGTCGCCGGCGAGCGCGATGCGATCCTGAATGAAGGCGCTGAACAGGCGCTTTCGCTGATCGGCGGGAGAGAAGGAAGTGGTAAGCGATCCGCCCGTGCGATCATCGTAGTAGCGGAAGCCGCCGCCGAACATGAACTCGTGGCGTCCCAGCGCGGCCATGCGATACTGGATCTCCAGGTCGAGGGTGTCGCGGGTCTCGTCCAGCTCGAATCCTGTGGAATGCCAGTGATCGTAGTAGGCCTGGACCCGGAGCTCGGCTCCCCCGCTGTAGGCGCGCGTCCAGCGCCCGAGAACGTCCGCGCCGGTCACCCGGGTGTCGTCGTCGCGGAATTGGGGCAGGGGAACGCGCCGGGAGGTGACTTCGAAGGTCTGGCCCGTGATGGAGCGGTTGAGATTGGCGATGAGGGTGAAGCGGTCGTCGTCCCATGCCCAGTCCCAGCGCCCGCCGCCGCGCGCGTTCAAGGCGTCGTCGGCAGCGCGATCGCCGCGCTCGAAAACGGCGTCATCGCGATCCAGGAGGCGGAGATAGAGGCGGTAGTGGCCGTGTTCGCCGGCGGCGGCCCCGTAGCGGAAGGCGCCGAAGCCGCGGTACTCCGTGCCGGCGCCCAGGCTGAGCAGTCCGCCCTGGGTGTCCGAGGCGGGTTTGGTGACGATATTGATGACGCCGTTGACCGCGTTGGCCCCCCACAGTGCGCTTCCGGGACCGCGGATGACCTCAATGCGATCGATATTCTCCAGCATCAGGTCGTAGGATTCCCATTCGGTACCGGAGAACAGGGGGTTGTATATGCTGCGCCCGTCGATCAGAACGAGCAGCGCGTTGGCGTAGCGCCCGCTGAAGCCGCGGGCAGAGACCGAGCGTTTGTTGGCGTCGAGGCTGGCGACGTGCAAGCCCGGGACTGAGCGCAGGAGGTCGGGGAGCGTCACGGCGGTGGAGCGCCGGATATCTTCTTGCGTAATGACGAAGATGGCGGCGGCCGCGCCGGTGCGCGGCTCGGCGCGCTTTGAGACGGAGGAGATCTCTAGATCCGCCAGTTCTTCGAGGCTCATCTCGGCGAGCCTGGAGACGCCGCGGGGGGGCGTTTCGGGCGCGCCGGCGCCGGCGGAGGAAGCGCAGGCCAGCGCACACGCGATCAGCGCCGGCATCCACCGGCGGAGGCAACGTCTCCACTGCGCCATGATGACGACCTTTCCGGGAAGCGAAATCGCTCTTGTTCGCACTCTGCGGGCGCCAGCGTGACGCCTGATGGAGCAGGCGGACCGTGATCGCGCCGGGCGTCTGGAAACACCTGCCATGGGAAGGGTACTTCAATCGCGCGGCCTATGCAAAACGGGCCGCGATCACGCGGATAGGCGGCGTGAAATAAGAACTTGTTCATATGAATACATTTTCATATATAATTCGGGGCGTGGCCTGAACCGCGCCAGCTCGCGGATAAACACAGGGCAGCCTTGGGCGAAAACAAAGGGATAATCACCACGAAGTGCACTGGGCAGCCTCTGGCCGCAACCCAAGGAATTGATCACCACGAAGGCACGAAGAGAAAGAGAGACGAAGCATTGACCGCAGAGAACGCAGAGAGCACATAGGGTGATTTTTTTACGCAGATGGTGTGGGTGGGTGGTTGAGTGACGGCGCGTTTTTTTAACCACGAATGAACACCAATGCACACGAATACATTGGGAGCAGCCGCGGGCGGCGCTCAAGAATTGTGCCCACGGATTGCACTGATGACACGGATAGAAAATGAATTCGGTCGTTGAGGCGTGCCGGCGGCTGCGTGCGATTTTCGACGCAGCCTGTTCGGATTGTTCAGCATCGGAATTGTAGCGGGGTTGATCGGGTGGCGGGCTGCTTCTTCTCGTTTGGTTCGAGTTTCGCTTCAATCCGTGTCATCGGTGTAATCCGTGGTCAATAGAAGAATACCGGCCACGATATTCATGGGACGGCCCGGAAATTCTCCTTGGAGTTTCCAATTCGTAAACGCATTTACAGCAAATTGTCAAGGAGATATTGCGCGCAAGAACTTGGAGAAAGAACAAGAAAATGACGGATAGAGGTACGAAGGAAGAAAGTTGGAGAAGGATTGCTATTCACGCGAAGGCGCGAAGGAGATGATCGAGGGCGCGATGCGCGGTCACGGCGTGCGGGGGATTGGATTTGGAGCCACAAAGAGCGCAAAGAGCACAGAGAAATGCAATGATGACGATGGCGATCAACGAGAATCTTCGTCCCGATGGGCCAGCGCGGTTTTTTTAAGCATTTTGATACGAATATTCAGGGACGCGTTCTTCCCGCGAACCATGGGTAGTAGACCTGAAAAGCCAGAGGACCGAATGTTATGAGAACAACCTTGAAGGTAAAACGTGGGGCGGCACGGGGGGATCGGGGTTTTACCTTGATCGAGCTGCTGGTGGTTATAGCGATCATCGGTATCCTTGCGGCGATTCTGCTGCCGGCGCTTGCGCGGGCGCGGGAGGCGGCGCGGCGGGCGAGCTGCGCGAACAACCTGAAGCAGATGGGCCTGGTGTTCAAGATGTACGCGAGCGAATCGCGCGGGGAGAAGTTCCCGGCGATGGCGGACGGTTTTTCCTACGAGGCGCGGGATCTGAACCCGCTCGACCCCGCCGTTCCACCGGACTACAGCAATTACCGCGCGCCGGTGAACGGCGAGTGTTTTTACAACAACCCGTTCGAGCCGACGCCCGGCGCGGGGGGGCAGGGGGCGGTGGCGTTTACGATGGATTCACCGGCGGTGTACCCGGATTATCTCACGGATCCCGCGACGCTGCTGTGCCCATCGGATTCGAATCTGACCTCGGCGGCGGACGGGACCAGCGGCCTCTGGTACAACCAGGAGGTACTCGCGGCCACCGGGGAGGCGCAGTGGGATCCGTGCGCGTTTACACCCGAGTCGTACATCTACATGGCCTGGGTATTTACGGACGATCCTGGGCGGGACTATCTGGCTCCGGGCGCGAATCCCAATGACAGCAGCGTCAACGCGGCCAATATTGTGGGGAATTTTGTGAGTCTGGACTTTATCACGGCGTTCACGACGCAGACCGTGACGGTGGCCCTGGGATTTGGGGACTACGACACGGATATTTCCGGCGGTTCGGTGCGCGTCCCGCGCGTGCGCGAGGGGGTGGAGCGCTTTTTGATCACGGACATCAACAATGCCGGGGCAAGCGTCCGCGCGCAGAGCCAGGTCGCGGTGATGTATGACTTCACGAGCACGGTCCCCTCGGACTTCAATCACATTCCGGGCGGATCGAATGTGCTGTATATGGACGGGCACGTGGCCTTCGTGAAATACCCGGGACCGTTCCCGCTGTCGAGGGTATACACGACCTTCGTGTCACTTTTCTAATGACATCCGCCGGTTCGCGGCGGACCAACCCCGTGGAGTGGATGCCGATGTTATCCGGTACGGACACCGAAACAGGCGCGCTGGACGCGCTCGATCTCAAGGTTGCGCTGATCCAGGGGGGGGTACAGTATCCGGAGCGCGTCTACGAAGCGGTGGCTGGCCGCGCGCGGCTGGCTCCGCCCTCGAACCCGTTTGCGTGCAATTGCCTGATCCTGCCGGGGGAAGTTGCGGTTCATCTGAACGCGAACCCCTCGTCCCGGTATGCGCTTGACGTGGATGACTCGGGCGATCCGGCGCTGTACCGGGACGGGGCGCGGGTGTGCGCGATCCGGTTTCCGCGCGCGTCGGCGTATTACGAACAGGCGACGTCCTCGGGGATCCCTTATGGCGGGCTCGCCGTATTGGAAGGCGAGGGGCTGCTCGCGTTTTTCTATATGTGGGCGTGCGAGTACGTGAAGACGGGCGAGACGTGCAATTTCTGTTTCCAGGTGCGCGCGGAGCAGATGGGCATCACGTTGCCGTCGGCGACGCCGGACGATGTTGCGGAGATCATCGGCTGGTCGGTGGAACACGCCGGGGTGAAGGAAGTACAGCTGACGGCGGGGAGCCGCTTTGCAACGGAGAAGGAGTGCGCGCAATACGCGGCGGTATTGCGCGCGGTGGACGAAAAAGTGGGGCTGGACCGGATCGCTTCGGAGATCTACTGCTACATGACGGCGCCAAAGGACCCGGAATGGACCGATCGGGTTTTTGCGGCGGGCGCGGACCGCGTTGCGCATGACCTGCATGTCTGGGATCCGGAGTTGCATGCGCGGATCGCGCCGGGGCACGCGCGGGCGGTTGGGCGCGAGGCGCAATTGCGGTCGCTGGAGTACATCGCGGGAAAGCACGGCCCGAACAAGGCGTTCAGCGCGTTCGTGGCCGGTCTGGAGCCGCTGGAAAGCATGCTTGAGGGCGCGGAGTACCTGGCGCGGCGCGGCATCGTGCCGGCCTTCTCCGTGTGGATGCCCCCGGCGGGCACGGCGGGCGCGGACCGCGAGCCGCCGGGCGCGGACTACTACCGTGCGGCGCGCCGCGAGTTTGCGCGGCTCTACAGGGCGTACGGGCTGGTCCCGCCCGGGATACCGAGCGGATCGCACGTGTCGATGTGCCGCGATATACACCGGAATATGGAGGCAATCCTGGCGGAGGCGTGAGGCGGGGCTGTTCCAGAATCGGCGCGCGTTTGTGCTAGCATATAGCGCGACGAACAGGAGTATCTGGAGCGACGACATGGCAACGGGCGCGGACAACTGCGCGGCGATTCTAAAGGTGCTTGCGGACGACACGCGGCTTGCGGTGGTGCGGCGGCTGATGTCGGGGCCGCAGCAGGTGAGCGAGATCAACGCGGTGCTGCACCTGGAGCAGAGCCTGCTTTCACACCATTTGCGCGTGCTGCGGGATGCGGGCCTGGTGGAGTCCGAGCGGGATGGGAAAGCGGTGCGCTACCGTCTTGCGGAGCAGGTGTTCGCGGATGCGCGGGCGCGGGACTCGATCAACCTGGGCTGTTGCAGCATTTCATTTGACGCGCGGTAGAGGACACCGATCCGGCTTGCGTGTGCGGCCCCGAATGGCTGGGCGTTCCTTCCCGACGCAAGGGGCTGTCGGATTACTTGACTCACGCTCCACTATAGAAGGAATGGGCAGATCCGCCATCCCCGCGAACGCGGGGATCCAGCGATGCGAACGAACAAACTTCCGAATTCCACTGGATTCCCGCTTTCGCGGGAATGACGCCATAGGGCGTCAGTACAGAATTGTAGGAACTGCGCTCACCGCACACGTTAAACCGACAGCCCCCCAAGCGGTGCGGCAAGCGCCCGCAATAGCGGATCGCCCGCTTTTCCGGCATCAGCCCGGACGGTCCGCGCCATCTCCTCCGTCCCCGTCGAGCGCCCGGCGGACCTCGCGCAGCAATTCGTCTCGCGAGTAGGGCTTTTTCAGCAGGGCGAGGCCCTTGTCGAGCACGAAGTTTGTGTGGATCGCGTTCTCGCTGTACCCGCTCGCGAACAGGGCCTTCAGTCCGGGCCGGATCGCCGACATCGCGTTGAAGGCGTCGCGCCCGCCCATGCCGGGCATGACGACGTCGAGCAGCACCAGATCGACCCCATCGGGATCCTCGCGGAAGCGATCGACCGCGCTGCGCCCGTCGCCGGCCTCCCGCACGGTGTAGCCGGCGCGCTCCAGGATGATCCGCGTGAGCGAGCGCACCGAATCGTCGTCCTCCACGACGAGTATGGTCTCGTTCCCCAGCGGCGTGACGCCCTGGATCTTCGTGCCGACATCCTCGGCCTTCCGCTCGGACTGTGGCAGATAGACCTTGAATGTTGTGCCCTTGCCCACCTCGCTGTATACGTTTACGATGCCATCGTGCTGGCGGACAATGCCGTAGACCATCGAAAGTCCCAGCCCGGTTCCCTTGTGCGCCGGCTTGGTGGTGTAGAAGGGCTCGAACACGCTTTCCAGCTTGTCCCTCGGGATACCGCAGCCGGTATCGGTGACGCTGATGAGCACGTAGCGCCCCGGGCTCGCCCAGAGGTGATCCTCGCAGTACGATTCGGTCAGCATGACATTTTCGGTCTCGATGATGAGCGATCCGCCTTCCGGCATGGCGTCCCGCGCGTTCACACACAGGTTCACCAGCACCTGCTCGATCATGGCGGGATCGGCGTATACCCGGGCGAGGTGGGGGCTCAGCATCATCTCGAAATGAATGTGCTCTCCGATGAGTCGGCGCAGCATGCTGCCGAGGCGGCCGATCACCTCGTTGAGGTCCACGTTCGCCGGTTGCATCACCTGCCGCCGGCTGAAGGCGAGCAGCTGTGTCGTGAGCGCCGCCGCGCGATCGCCGGCCATGGCGATCTGCTCCAGTTCGCCCTGGTGCGGGCTGTCCTCCGGCAGGGTCGCGCGGAGGATTTCCGTGAAGCCGTTGATCACCTGGAGCAGGTTGTTGAAGTCGTGCGCCACGCCGCCCGCAAGCTGGCCGATGGCCTCCAGGCGCTGGGAGTGCGCCAGTTTGCTCTCCAGGCTCTTGATCTGGGTCAGGTCGATGATACTGCCCACAAAACTCGGCGCCTCGGGCGGGCCCATCCGGCCGACGGCCACGCGGATCGGTATTTCCCGGCCCGACTTGTGCACGCCGGTCTCTTCGCGAGTGATCCCGATTACGCGCGCTTCGCCTGTCTGCAAATAGCGCCGCAAATAGCCGTCGTGCCGGCCTCTGTGCGGCTCCTGCATCAGCACCGAGACATTCTGGCCGATCATTTCTTCCGCCGTGTAGCCAAACATCTCCTGCACGGCGGAGTTGGCCAGCCTGATCCGCCCGTCGCCATCAATGATGATATTGCCGATTGGAATGTTCTCAAACGCCGCCTGGAAGCGCTCTTCGTCCCGCTTTTCACGCGTAATATCGATCATTACGCCGACGAGCCGCGCGGGCTGGCCGGCGTCCGAAATGACGTTCACGATATCCCGGAGCCACACGGCGCGCCCGTCGGAGCGAAGCATCCGGTATTCGAAGGTATGCGCTTCGCCGCGCTCCGTGTGGAGCTGGCACGTCCGCACGACCCAGTCCCGGTCCTCGGGGTGGATGTGGTTTGGCCAGAAGTCGTGTTCCTCGATCCACTGGGAGGCGGGATAGCCCAGCACCGCCTCCGCCTCGCGGTTGACGAAGGTGAACTGAAACGTAACCGCGTCGGCCTCCCAGAGGATTGCGGATGTGGACTCGACCAGGGTCCGGTATCTCGTTTCCTGCGCGCGCGCGCGCTCCTCGCTGGCCCGGAGGGCCGCCTGCTGGGCTTTCCGCTCCGTAATATCGAGGACAATCGCGACAAAGGCCTGTTCCTCGCGGAAGTGGTGCGACTGGAGAAAGGCCTCCACCGGATAGACGCTGCCGTCCTTCCGCCGGTGTCCACCCTCCGCCCGAACGACGGCGGCCGCCCCACGGCGCAACGGCTGGAACAGGCGCTCCAGTTCCGGAGCGCCGGGCGATTCCAGCAGGTTGAAGGGCGTCATGCGCAGCAATTCGTCCCGCGTATACCCGAGGTTCTCGCACGCCGCGCGGTTGACTTCCAGAAAGCAGTAGTCGTCGGCGGAGAAGACATAGACTTCATTGCGGGATTCATCGACAATGCGCGCCAGATCCGCCTCGCGCGCCTGCAGCGCCCTCGCCTCGCTGATGTCGACGCGCTGGCCGAGGATCCGGGCGGGGTTGCCCTCGGCGTCGCGCTCCACCACGCGCCCGGTGCTCCTTACCCAGCGGTACGGGCCGCCGTCCTTGCCGCACATCCGGAATTCCGCTTCGTAGCGGTCGTTGCCGGGTGTGTTGAGCGCCCGAATTTTTGCGCGCACTTGCGCCTGGTCATCGGGGTGAACCCGGCTGATCATCGCGCGCGTGTCTTGTGGGGCCTCGGTCGGCTCGTCCTCGAACATCGTAAAATACTGCGCGTTCGCATAGATGGCGTTTCCTTCCCGGCGCCACTCCCAGACGCCCGCGCCGGCCGAATCCAGCGCAAGCTCGAGGCGCTGGGCCACCTCCTCGCGTTCCACCAGGCCGCGGACCGACTCCCGGAGCAGCGACGAAACCCGCCCGATATCGTCGAGCAGCGGATCGTCGAAAAGGCCTTGTCTCTCGCCGTCCCGGAAGCGCTCGACGTCATTGGCCAGGTGCTGGAGCCGCCGCGTGATCCGGCGGTAGACGAACCACTGGATCGGGATGGCCAGGAGCAGGACGAGTATCGAGGAGACGAGCATGAAGTTGCGCGAGGAGGCCACCACCGGGCGCACGGCGGGTTCCAGGGTGAAGCGCTGGTGTAGAATGCCGTAGTGCAGGCCGCGGAGGAAGGGTCCCTCTTCGTTGAAGGATATGCTGGCCGCGATGTCGACCCGGTCCGAATAGGGGGCGCGTTCGATCCGCGGCGCGAACGACGCGTTGAGCTGGCCGGTCAGACCCGCAAGTTCGGCCTGGCCGGCCTGCTCGATGGACTGGCCTTCGAGGGCGATGTCCGAGGAGGCGAGCACGATGCCGCGCGGGTCGACCAGGGTCATGCGCTCGAGCCCCGGGACCGCCGCGCTCGCGGACACGAAATCTCGTATGGCCTCCACGGCTCCGAGGAGCACCTGCGATTGGATGAACACGATATCGCGGGTCAGCTGCCCGCGCAGCGAGTCGGCGGCCGCCTCCCGGGCGCTCTCGACCTGGCGCGGCTGCAACACGAGGCCCTGCACGCTCACGAGCGCCAGGACCACGACCACGGCGGCAAGCCACGGCACATGGACAATCCATCGGCCGCCCATTTCACCCGGTCTCCGGGAGGACGGCGTCGATGGCGGGATCCAGGGGATGCGCGATGAGTCCACGGTCCACCATGAAGCGCCGGACCCGGACCATCGTTTCCAGGCGGAACGCCTCGGAAGTCAGCAATTGGACGCTGGCGCGCAGATCCAGCAGGTTCAGCCTGCTGTAGGCGCTCCGCGCGCCGTCCAGATCGAGCCCCATGCGGCGGCCGAGCATCGAGTAGGCGTTTTCCGGCTCGTCGGCTATGTAGGCGAGCGCGGCGTCCCATGCGGCGCCGATATGCCGGAGCGCGTCCCGGCGCCTGTCCAGCGCATCGTTCCGGATTGCGATGAGATCGACGATTTCACCCGGGATGTCGTTGCTTGTAAACACTTCTTTCCCCCCCAGCGCGAGCAGTTTAGAGCGGGTCGGATCGAAACAGACGGACGCCGCGATTTCGCCGGATTCGAAACTGCGGACATGCCGAGACACATCCATCCGTACGGCCTCAATTTCCTCCACCGGCAGGCCCGCCTGCTCCAGCGCGCGGAGCAACACATAGGCGCCCAGGGCGGTATTCTCCACCGCGATCCGCCGCCCGCGCAGGTCCGCCATGCCAGCGAGCTCCGGTTGCACGATGATGCAATCGGCGCCCGCGGAAATGTCGAGGGCCATGACGAGCGTCAAGGGGACGCCGCGTCCGGTCACGGTGAGCACTTCGTCGAGGGTCAGGGCGCCGCCATCGATGGCCCCGGTTTCCAGCGCGTGCATCACCTGCGTCGCGGAGCGAAACTCCACCAGTTTCACCCGCGCGGGATCCAGATAGCCGCGATCGCGGGCCAGGTAAAGCGGCTCGTAGCCCGGCCAGACATTGGTTCCCAGGCGAAGGGGCTCCCGCGCCGGGGCGCCCGCCGGCAAGAGGGCGGCAAGCAGCAGCCCGCACATCGCGGCGAGTCGATTTGCCTTCATAGCGGAGTTCTGTGCATTGCGCCAGCCTTTCCCCCCACGCGCACCATCCGCACGGGTATCGAGCGGTCGCGCCGGTTGCGGTGACCCCCCTCATTTTGGGGCATTGGCGCACAGGTAGTCAACGGGCGGCCCAAAAGCTTGCCGGACGCGTTGGCTATACTTTACACTGGCGGGCAGGTAGCGGTCGCAGTTGCGCGCTTGCAGGAGTCTTTCGTTGTGTCTTACCTGAGCAATTCGCCCGTACGCGTGGCCTTGATTTTATCGGCGGCGGCCGGAACATGCGCCGTCCCCGCCGGCGCGCCCATCGATTTCAACCGCGATATCCGCCCGCTGATCTCGGACAAGTGCTTCGCGTGCCACGGCCCCGACGCCAACAGCCGGAAAAGGGACCTCCGCTTCGACACGCGCGAAGGGCTGTTTGGCCAGACGCGCGGCGGCGATCCGGTTATCGTGCCCGGAGACACAAGCGCGGGCGCCTTTCTGGCGCGGATCACCCACGCCGACCCGGAAAAGCGCATGCCGCCCGCGGACGCGAATCTTGAGCTCTCCCCCGCGGACATTGACCTCCTCACCCGCTGGATTGCGGAGGGCGCCCCGTGGGCGGGCCACTGGGCCTTCGAAAAACCCGTCCGCCCGGAGCTCCCCCCGGTCAGCAACAGCGCGTGGCCCAAGAACGAGATCGATCGCTTCATCCTCGCACGCCTGGAAGCCGCCGGCCTCGCGCCAAGCCCCGAGGCCGACCGGGAAACCCTCATTCGCCGCGTCACCCTCGATCTCACCGGACTTCCCCCCACCCCCGCCGAGGTGGACGCCTTCCTGGCCGATACCGGCGACGGCGCCTACGAAAGTCTCGTCGACCGCCTGCTCGCGTCGCCGCACTACGGCGAACGCATGGCCTTCCCCTGGCTCGACGCTTCCCGCTACGCCGACACCAACGGATACCAGCGCGACACCAAGCGCTTCATGTGGGCCTGGCGCGACTGGGTCATTCAGGCCTTCAATGACAACATGCCCTACGACCAGTTCACCATCGAGCAGCTCGCGGGCGACCTCCTGCCCAACGCCACGCTGGCGCAAAAAGTGGCCACGGGGTTTAACCGAAACCACCGGATCAATGGCGAGGGCGGCATTATTCCCGAAGAATACGCCGTGGAATATGTGGTCGACCGCGTGGACACCACCAGCACCGCCTTCATGGGCCTGACCATGGGCTGCGCCCGATGCCACGATCACAAATTCGACCCCTTCTCCCAGAAAGAGTTCTACGAACTCTACGCCTTCTTCAACCAGGTCCCGGAGGAGGGCAAGGGCCGCGAACGCGGCAATGATCGCCCCTTCATCGCCGTCCCCACGGAAGAAGAAAAGGCGAAGGTCGCGGCGCTGGACGACAAGATCGCCGCCGCGGAAAAAGCGCTCGCCGGGCCCGACGAGCGGCTCGACGCGCTCCAGCGCCAGTGGGAGACCGAACTCTCCGATACCTTTAACACCCTCGCCTGGACCGAACCGGGTGAAGCGGCGCTCGCAACCGAAAACGGGACCGTGCTCGAACGTAACGCGGACGGGCTATTCCTCGCGAGCGGCCCCAATCCCGCGCGCGAGTCCTACGAGATCTCCTTCCAGGCGACCGGCCCGATCCGCGCCTTCCGCCTGGACGCCCTGCTGGATCCCGCGCTGCCGGAAACGGGACCGGGCCGTTCGCCCAACGGCAACGTGGTGCTCTCGGAATTCGAAGTCGAGCGCGCCCCCGCGGACGCGCCCGATCAGCGCGAGAAGCTCCCGCTCGCCGACGCCCTGGCCGATTTCCACCAGGACCGCGACGACTACCGCGTCCAGTTCGCCATAGATGGCCAGGAGGAGACCGGCTGGGCCACGGGCTCCCACGCGCGCCGCGAAGACCGCACCGCCATCTTCGTCACGGGCGAAGCGCCCGCCATCCAGGCCGGCGACTGGGTCACGGTCCGCCTGAAACACACGTCGTCCTACGAGCAGCACGCCTTCGGGCGTTTCCGGCTGCGCTTTTCCGCCTCGCCGGAAATCAGCGCCTGGGCGCGTCCCGTCTACGGCCCCTGGCGCCACATCGGCCCCTTCCCGCTGGAAGCAACCGATGTGAAGGAGTTGATTCACATGCCGCTGCCGCCGGAAGAGGGCTTCGATCCGGAGGCCGCCTATGGCGATGGCGATCTGCGCTGGACCGAGCAGCCCGAATGGATCGACGGCCAGGTCCACCAGCTCACCCGCAGCAATCAGGGCGCGCAGTTCTTGCACCGGACCATCGAATCCGCCATCCCGCAGCAGGTCACCCTATCGCTGGGCAGCAACGACGCCCTCAAACTCTGGCTCAATGGGGAAGAGAAGCTGGTGGTCAATGAAGGCCGCACCACGGCCCCGGATCAGGACCGCATCGAGCTGCTCCTGCCCGCCGGAAAGCACGAGCTACTGCTCAAAATCGCCAACTACGGCGGCGCCACGAGCTTTTATTTCAAGTCGATCGATGATTCGGGCAAAGCCCTCCTGGCGACCATGAAGACGCTGGAGACCCCGCCCGAACAGCGGGACGACCCCGCGCGCGATCGGCTGGCGCTGGCTTTTCGCGGGCAGGACCCCGCCTGGCGCGCATCCCGCCATGAACTCGATTCCCTGCTCCAGGAGCGCCGGGATCTGGAAGGCACCATCGCCACGACCATGATCATGGAGGACATGCCGGAGAAGCGGGACACCTTCCTGCTCAAGCGCGGCGTCTACGACGCGCCCGACACCACCGAGAAGCTCTTCCCCGGCGTCCCCGAGCGCCTCGGCGAAATGGACCCCGAACTTCCGAAGAATCGCCTCGGATTCGCGCAATGGCTGGTCGACCCGGATCACCCGCTCACCGCGCGCGTCCGCGTCAATCACTACTGGCAGATGTATTTCGGCAAGGGCCTCGTGACCACCCCGGAAGACTTCGGCACCCAGGGCGTCGCGCCGAGCCACCCCGAATTGCTGGACTGGCTCGCCCTGCGCTTCATCGAAACCGGCTGGGACGTCAAGGCCATGCAGAAGTACATCGTCATGAGCGCCACGTACCGCCAGCAGTCGGTGCAGCCCGAGGAGCACCGCCAGAAAGACCCCGAGAACATCCTCCTCGGCCGCGCCCCGCGATTCCGCCTGCCGGGCGAGATGATCCGCGATCAAGCGCTCGCCGCGAGCGGCCTGCTCCATCCCGCCATCGGCGGGCCCTCCGTCTACCCCTACCAGCCCGATGGCATGTGGTCGTCCCTCTCCTTCCAGAACATGGACGAGTTCGACACCAATTTCTACCGCGAGGACACCGGCCCGAACCTCTACCGCCGCGGCCTCTACACCTACTGGAAACGCACCATCGCCCCGCCGCGCATGCAGATCTTCGACAAGCCGGACCGCGAGCAGTGCTCCATGCACAAGCCGGCCACCAACACCCCGATGCAGGCGCTCGCGCTTATGAACGACCCCGCGTTCGTGGAGGCGGCGCGCCACCTTGCCCAGCGCATGATCCGCGAGGGGGGCGATCGCGCGGCGGACCGCGTGCGCCACGGGTTCCGGCTGGCCCTCGCCGCCGATCCGGAAGCCGAAAAGCGGGAAATCCTGATTGGCGGCCTCAGCGACTACCAGACCCACTTCGCCGCGCGGCCGGAGGAGGCCCAGGCGCTCCTTGGCGTCGGCGCATCCGACTACGACACCAACATTCCGGAAGCCGAACTCGCGGCCTACACCGCCCTGGCCTCCGTCATGCTCAACCTCGACCAATTCGTTAACCGGGAATAAGCAGTATGAACCCGATACTCGAACAAAAACTCCACATCAACCGCCGCCAGTTCTTCGGGCGATGCGCCACCGGCATCGGCGCCGCCGCGCTGGCCTCACTCGTCAACCCCGATCTCTTCGCGGCCACGCCGGACCACCCCCTCGCGCCGCGCGCGCCCCATTTCGCGCCAAAGGCGAAGCGCGTCATCTACCTTTTCCAGTCCGGCGCGCCCTCCCAGCTCGACCTCTTCGACTACAAGCCGCAGATGGCGGCCTACTTCGACAAGGACCTGCCGGACTCCGTGCGGATGGGGCAGCGCCTCACCGGAATGACGTCCGGACAGGCCCGCTTCCCAATAGCCCCCACCGTCTTCAAGTTCAAACAGCACGGCGAAAGCGGCGCCTGGGTCTCCGAGATCATGCCGCACATCGCGTCGATCTCCGACGAACTCTGCTACATCAAGACGATGCACACCGAGGCCATCAACCACGACCCGGCGATGACCTTCTTCCAGACCGGCTTCCAGCTGGCGGGCCGCCCGAGCATGGGCGCCTGGGTCACCTATGGCCTCGGCGCCGCCAACCGCGACCTCCCCGCATTCGTCGCTCTCAGCTCCCGCGGCTCCGGACGCCCCAGTTGCCAGCCGCTCTACGATCGCCTCTGGGGCAGCGGGTTTCTCCCCACCGTCTACCAGGGCATCAAGTTCCGCGGCGAGGGCGACCCGGTGCTCTATCTCACCGACCCGCCCGGCGTCGACAAGTCGCTCCGCCGGAAAATGCTCGACGACATCGCCGCCATCAACCAGCAGCAGCACGCCGCCTACCAGGACCCCGAGATCGTCACGCGCATCGAACAATACGAGCTCGCCTACCGCATGCAAACCTCCGTGCCCGATCTCACCGACCTCTCCGACGAGCCGGAAAGCACCTTCGAAATGTACGGCCCGGACGCCCGCACCCGCGGAACCTACGCCGCCAACTGCCTCCTCGCACGGCGCCTGGCCGAGCGCGGCGTCCGCTTCATCCAGCTCTACCACATGGGCTGGGACCAGCACTCCACCCTGCCCAAAGAGCTGCCCGCACAATCCCGCGACGTCGACCAGCCCTCCGCCGCACTCATCCGCGACCTCAAACAGCGCGGCATGCTCGACGACACCCTCGTCATCTGGGGCGGTGAATTCGGGCGCACCATCTACAGCCAGGGCACGCTCACCGAGTCCGACTACGGCCGCGATCACCACCCCAAGAACTTCACCATCTTCCTGGCGGGCGGCGGCATCAAGCCCGGCATGACCCTCGGCGAAACCGACGACTTCTCCTACAACGTCGTACGCGACCCCTTCCACGTGCACGATCTTCAGGCCACCATCCTCCACCAGCTCGGCCTCAACCACGAGCGGCTGACCTACAAATACCAGGGCCGGAACTTCCGCCTCACCGATGTTCACGGCGTGGTGCGCAACGAAATACTCGTGTGAGCCGGAATGGGTTCGTGGCGGTAGAGACGGCCTTCAAGCCGAAGCGCCCGCTCAGGCGCGGCCGGAGACGCACGGATAGCCCGTTTTCGCGGAGGCCTGGCGTCCAACGGCATGGAATAGCCCTGGAACGCCGGTTTAGCCAGATACCGCTTGACTCCGCGATCTGTTCGCACGGCGGGCTGCGGAAGCGGGGTTGACGGGCCGCTAACGGGCGTGTACTATGGCGGATGCTGGGAGGCGTTTCCCCTCCGGCAGTGTTCGACGCAGTGGCCCCGCGGTAGCGCGCCCGCAACTTGGCTGGGCGGCGCCGCCAATGAACTGACTGGCAAATGGACAGCGCACCCAGGCATGTGACAGGTCGGCCCCGGCGGCCGTTTCCCATCGGCGTCCGTACGCTTCCGGACCCCCGAGCGGTACTGGGCCCGCTGGGGTGGACTGGTTTTGTATTGTGGTTCGCTGCCGCCGCATTGGGATTTGCCAGCCTGGGCGCCTACGACTTCAGCGGTGGCCCTCCGCCGATCGGCGCGGTGAAATGGCGGCTCAATGAGGCCATCCCACTCGGTTCGGACCGTCCCACGCTGGTGTACTTCATTCACCCGCGATGCCCCTGCACCGCCGCGGGCATCGCACAATTGGATCGCGTTTTGAGCCGGTTTGCGGGCGCGTTCCGGCCCCATGTAGTGATTGTATTGCCGGACGATGTCGGCGAAGGTTGGGAGCGCGGGCGCAATCTCGACGCCGCAGCGCAGCTCCCCGAGGTGGCCGTTACCATTGATCGTGGCGGCGGCGTGGCGCAGCTGTTCGGGGCGGAACGATCGGGGACGCTGCTGGCTTTCGCGCCCGATGGCGCGCGGCTCTTCGCGGGCGGTCTCACCGCGTCCCGCGGGCATGGCGGCGACAGCCTCGGTAGCCTGGCGCTGCACGACCTTGCCGTGGGAGCCGTGCCGCGGCGTGATGCCACGCCGGTCTTTGGATGTCCGCTCTTGGGGGTTGGCGGGCCGGGGGACGGAGCGCGACGGCGATGAGTTCCCCTATAACGCGTACGACCGAGGAGACGATCGAGACCAGGGCCATCGAGCTGAATGCCCGCGCACACATCGAACTCTGCCGGCGCGTGGACGGCGCCTTTGTCTTATTGATGCCCCTACAATGGGCAGCGGCGATTGCCGCCGCCGTCTTCTTGACGCCGCTGACTTGGGGCGGCGCCGATAGCCGTGTACACCCGCATGTTTTTGCGGCGGTTTTTCTGGGCGGCCTCGTAACGTTGGTCCCGGTGTGGTATGCGCTTCGGCGGCCCGGCGCCACACTCACGCGTCACACTATCGCGACCGGTCAGATGCTGATGGGGGCATTGCTTATCCACCTCAGCGGCGGCCGGATCGAAACCCATTTTCACGTCTTCGGGTCACTTGCGTTCCTGGCGATGTACCGGGACTGGCGGGTGTTGATTACGGCGTCCGCGATAGTAACGGTAGACCACGCGGCGCGAAACTATTTCTGGCCGCAATCGATTTTCGGCGTGCTCACGGCGCCGCAATGGCGATGGCTCGAACATGCCGGGTGGGTCGTGTTCGAGGATGTTTTTCTTGTTTGGCAGTGTGTTCGGGGCCGTCTGGATATGCGGGCGGATGCCCGGCACCGCGCCCATCTAGAGCAGACCAATGCGATGATCGAATTGGAGGTGCGCGCGCGCACGCGCGAATTGGAAGCTGAGCGCAGACTATTGCGTGACGCGCAGGCGGACCTCGAGCGGCAGAACGAGCGCCTTGTCGAGACTACGCGCCGCGCCGAGGAGCTGGCCGAGGAGGCCGGGGCCGCGAACCGGGCCAAATCGGATTTTCTCGCGACGATGAGCCACGAAATCCGGACGCCGATGAATGGCATAATCGGCATGACGGAGCTGTTGGGAGAAACGCGGCTGGATGCGGAACAGCGGGAGTTCGCCGGTATCATCCAGCGCAGCGGCGAACGGCTTCTGGGCATTATCAACGACATACTCGATTTTTCGAAGATAGAATCTGGAAAGCTGGATTTCGAGATGATCGATTTCGATGTCCGGACGACAGTGGAGGATTGTGCCGATCTCGTGTCCGAGGCCTGTTCGGCGAAGGGGATCGAACTGATATGTATGTTCTGCGAGCCACTGGGGCACCGCGTGACGGGCGATCCGGGCCGGCTCCGGCAGGTGATCCTCAACCTGCTCTCAAATGCGTTAAAGTTTACCGCCCAGGGAGAGATTTTATTGCGGACAAAGATCCTGGAGGAGTCCGGGGGGGAGATCCGGTTGCGCATCTCGGTCGAAGACACCGGAACCGGAATTCCTCAGGACAAGTCTGCTCTAATCTTCGAGCGCTTTTCGCAGGCGGATGCCTCAACGACCCGGCATTACGGGGGCACGGGGCTCGGGCTGGCGATTTGCAAGGAACTCGCCGCGCGGATGGATGGTGATATTGGCGTGATTTCCGAGGCGGGCAATGGGTCGGAGTTCTGGTTTACCGCGCGCTTCCCGGTGGCATCGCGCGCGCACACGAGTGTTGAATTGCCACACTGCGACATCGCGGGGAAGCGCGTGATCGCGGTGGACGACAACGACACCAACCGCCTGCTCATCGATATGCAGGTGCGCCGGATGGGCATGCTCCCGCATGTCGCCAGCACACCAGACGCGGCGATCGCGGCCGTAAAGGCGGCGCGGCTGCGCGGCGAGCCCTTCGACCTGGCCATCGTCGATTTCCAAATGCCGGACATGGACGGCCTGCAATTGGGCCCGCTGCTCCTGGAGGCGGCCGGAGACACGCCGCTCCGGATGTTGTTGCTAACGTCCGTGAGCGCACGTGGCTACGCAAACCGCGCGGAAGCGGCTGGTTTTTCCGCGTACCTGAACAAGCCGGTAAAGGAGCGGCGCCTGCTCGAGTGCATCCGCGGCATGCTCATCAATGCCCCGCCCGCGCCGAATACTCCGGCGGCCATTATCACCCAGCATTCCGTTAGCGAGGCTGAGCGCGCGGCGATGCGGCACGTGCTTCTTGTGGACGACAATATCGTCAATCAGAAAGTGGGCGCGAAAATGCTGGACAAGCTGGGGTTCCGGGTCGATGTGGCATGTGGCGGCGCGACCGCGGTCGAGGCATGCGCCCGCCATTGTTACGACTTGGTGCTCATGGATTGTGAAATGCCCGAGATGGACGGATTCGAAGCTACGCGCGCCATCCGCGAGCTTAAGGAGTATGAATCGCGCCCGATTGTTGCGCTCACGGCGCACGCGGTTCACGGGACTCGTGAACGCTGCATCGACGCAGGCATGGACGATTATCTGAGCAAGCCGCTCCGGCTCGATACGCTTCGTGATCTCATGGACCGGCTGCTACCGGAAGCTGGCGCATGAGCCGATCCGCAAGGCGCTCTCGCACTCGGTAGAGGCTACCGAACGCTTGGTCTCTATCGTGGGGTCTCGACCACGAGCGGCGGACCTATAAATACCAGGGCCGCAACTTCCGCCTCACCGATGTCCACGGCGTGGTGCGCAACGAAATACTCGCGTGAGCCGGAATCAGGCTGGTATCTGGCGCTCGTAATACGTCCGCCGAACAGGGCGCCCGGAGGTGGGGGGGCTGATCATGTCGCGATGCGTCACTCTTTGTGGAGGAATATGCGGTTGCCTCGCAACCGGTACACAGCCGGGACGCCTCCTGGGGGTACAGCCACCGGCTGGTTCGGGGGTGGTTGCTGCGGAGGTGGGCTTGCTTGCCAGCCGGAGGCAGTCCCCTGGCTCTTGGGGGTACAGCCACCGGCTGGTTCGGGGGTGGTTGCTCCGGAGTTGGGCTTGCTTGCCAGCCGGAGGCAGCCCCCTGGGTGGGTTCGCGCGGCGTGGCTTCATTCGGCTAAAGTGTCGCCTGGATGGTAAGCAGAACGGCTTTGGGCCGAAAGGAAGCAGACATGAAGAGATTTCTGGTGGTCGCGTCAGCTGTGGTGCTTGCGAGCGCGGTTCGCGGGGAGTTGCCGGTTCCGGAGCAACCCCGCTATGCGATGATCGAAGACACGGTGTACCTGCAAGAGACGTCGCGGCATATCCTGTCGGATGATCCGGTGCTTGCCGTTGCGGTCTATGGGGACGCGGTCTGGGCGGGCGGGGAGGCGGGGGTGTATCGCGTGGCGGGCGATGGCCTGGTTGCGGATCGGGGTGTGCGGGGGCCGGTGCGGCGGCTCGCGGTGGCCAATGATCGGCTGTGGGCGAGTTCGGAGGCCGGCCTTTGGCGCCAGGACGGCGCGGGCTGGACGCGGATCAGCGAGCAGCCGGTGGCGGGGGTGTGCGCGTACAACGGGCAGACGATCGCCGCGTCGGGACGCGCGCTGCACGCGGTGGAGGGGGAGAAGCTCGTGGCGATTACCCCGGAGGCGCGCGGGCCGCTGCTGGGCCTGGCGGCGTATGCGGGCACGGTCTATGTGCACGACGGGCGGCGGATCGGCCTGCTGGAACAGGGGAGGATCACCTTTGATTATTTGACCGACTGGGGATCGTTGCAGCACGGCAGCACGATCCGCGACATGATGGGGCACGGCAGCCGGCTGGTGCTGGCGACGGACGACGGCCTGGCGGTATTGCGGGGGATGACGTGGTACAACGTGCGCGGGCCGGAGGGGCTCTGCTACGAGGACACGACTTCGCTGGCGGAGGGCTTCGACCGGGAGCTCTGGGCCGGGAGCACGCGCGGGGCGATGCGCGAGGTGGAGGGGGACTTCCAGTACTACGGTTACCAGCGCTGGATTCCGAACGATAGGGTGAACGCGATCGCGTCGGGCGACCAGGTGGTGTATATCGCGACGGACGGCGGGATCGGGGTTATCAGGTACGAGCCGTACACGCTGGCGAAGAAGGCGGCCTATTACGAGCGCTGGCTGGAGGAGTGGGGGATGAAGCGGCTGGGCTTTGTGCACTCGCTGAATCTGATTGATGGCGAGTGGCGGCGCGAGGTGAGCGACAATGACGTGGGCTACAGCAGCCACTATCTCGCGGCGAAATGTTTCGAGTACGCGGTGACCGGGAGCGAGGCGGCGCGCGCGGAGGCGGTGGACATGATGAAGTCGGTGAAATGGAGCGAAGAGATTACGTCGATTCCGGGCTTTCCCGCGCGTTCGATCTACAATGTCGGCGAACCGACCCTGAAGGCGATGCACGGATCCGGCGGGCTGCCGGCGGAATGGCATCGCACCGAGGACGGGGTGTGGGAGTGGAAGGGCGACACGTCCAGTGACGAAACCGACGCGCACCTCTACGAGACGGCGCTCTTTCTGGAACTGGTGGCGAACGAGGAGGAGAAGGTCTGGGCGACGGAGCACCTGCACCGGGTGTTTGGCCACATCGTGGACAATGGGTTTATGCTGCGGGACGTGGACGGCGAGCCGACGCGTTGGGCGCGGTGGGATCCGGAATACCTTCAGACGCCGTATGGGGAGTACGCGCGGGGGCTGAACGGGATGGGCGCGTTCAATTACATGACGACCGCGCTGCACTTCACGGGGGATCCGAAGTTCCGGGCCGGGAAGGACCAGCTTCTGGGCTGGAACTACCTGGGGGCGATCTTGCGGCAGAAGCTGACTTTTCATCCGGGCTACTTCACGCATTTCGACGACCGTCTTGCGTTCTACTCGTACTTTTCGCTTATCCGGTATGAGACCGATCCCGAGTTGAAGGCGATCTGGCTGCGGAGCCTGGAGCGGAGCTGGGAGGTGAAGCGGATCGAGGGCGTGCCGTGGTTTAACTTTATTTACGGGGCGCTCACGGGCAACGAGTGCGAGGCCGACCGGGCGGTTGAGCACCTGCGCGCGTGGCCGCTGGACCTGCGTAAGTACACGTTCCGGAATTCCCACCGGAAGGATCTGTACCCGCCGGACGGCTACCGGACCTATGCGGAGCGCCCGATGCCGATGACGCCGCGGGAAACGAGCCCGGAGCGCTGGGACGGCGACTTCATGCGGCTGGACGGCGGCCACAACGGCGAAGTGGTGGCGGATCCGGGCGGGTGGCTGGATGCGTACTGGATGGGCCGCTACTTCGGGATGATTTCGCCGCCGCGGACCGACGATCCGGCGCTGACCGGCGTACCGGAACGCGGTTTCCGGCAGGGGGCGGCCCCCTACAACGGGCCGGCGCGCCCGCCGCTGGAGCACGAGCGCTGAGGCGGGAGGGCAATTTGGTGCTTGCCAAACTGGCGGTTCCCGGCTTACTCTGTAAGCAGCTTGTGGGACGCGCCTCGCGGACAATGCCGCGAGGCGCGTGACGCGCGTCGCAGGGTGGCCGGACCTGGTCCGGCCGGCGTGCGCCGCCGCACCGGGGTTTGGATGGACGTTTCTTCGGGTCGGGAAGATAGTGGCGGCGAAGGCCGCATGCTTGGCGCGTACCGCCTGATCGGCGTGCTGGGATCGGGCGGCATGGGTGTGGTCCATGCCGCCTGGGACACCCGGCTGGAGCGCCGCGTCGCGCTGAAGACGATCCACCGGCACCTGCTGTCCGACCCGGCGGTGACGGCGCGCTTCCTCCGGGAGGCGCGCGCCGCCGCGCGCATCGAACACCCGAACGTGGTCCGCATCTACCGCGTGGAGACCATCGGCGACGAACTGGCCATCGAAATGCAGTACATCGATGGACAGCCGCTGTCGAAACGCATCGGATCGGCCCCGCTTCCGGCGGGCCATGCGGTGGACCTGTTGCAGCAGGTGCTGTCCGCGCTGGACGCGTGCCACGCGCAGGGGGTGGTTCACTGCGATCTGAAGCCGGCGAATCTGCTGGTCACCGAGCAGAACCACATCTATCTGGCGGATTTCGGGATCGCGCGGGCGCTGGAGGTGAGCGGATCCGAGGCGGTGACCGAGACAGCGCGATCCGGGCCCTTCTGGGGGACGCCGCGCTTCAGTCCGCCGGAGGCGTGGGACGGCGCGAAGCCGGCGCCCAGCTGGGATCTCTACGCGCTGGGCGTGCTGGTGTACGAGGCGCTTGCGGCGAAGCCGGCTTTTACGGGGCATACGCCAGCGGGTCTGATGAAGCAGATATTGACGGCGACGCCCGAGCCTATCGAGGCGATCCGGCCCGATCTCTCTCGTGAGCTGGCGTCGCTGATCACGGATCTCATGGCGCGCGATCCGGAGTCCCGTCCTGCCAGCGCGCGCGAGGCGCTGGCGCGGCTGCTCGAAGCGCCGGAGACGCGTCTTTCCCTGGCGGAGACACAGCCGCTTCCGGTCGGGCCGGGGCGCCCGTCCTCGCCGCCAGACGTGGCGGCGCGCCAGCTGCGATTCGCCCCAATCAGCCGTGTGGCCCTGGGCATGCTGGCGCTTCTGGCAGCCGTGCCGGCCTTCCTGATAGTGAAGGAATACCTGCGCGGGAGTTCGCGGTCGTCGCTGGCTTCCGTTGAGGAATCAGCGGGGGTCTTTTCGGGGCCGGGGGAGGAACTTGAGGAATCAGCCGCATCCGCTCCCGCGCCGCCCCCGCTTCCCGAGCCGTTCTCCCTCACGGCGACGAGGTTCGGGGTGATCTTTTCCTACGACGATGGCGTCCACGGCGAGGAATTGTGGGCGGCTAGTCTTGACGGGGGCATTCGCCTGGTGCGGGATTTGAATCCGGGGCCGGCGCCCTCTCGGCCGCGGCGCTTTTACCGGCGCCCGCATTCCATGGAGGCAGTGCTTAGCGCGACGACGCCGGGTGCGGGGGAGGAGTTGTGGGTCTACCGGGGGATCGGGCTGGACGAATTCAGTCTCAAGATGGTCAAGGACATTATTCCGGGGCGGATGGGCAGCGAGCCGCATGTGCTTGGCAGCCTGGACCAGTTCTATGTGTTTTATGCGACGACGCTGCACGAGGGCCGAGAACTCTGGTTGACCAACACCCGCGAACAGCAGACAGCGATGATTGCGGACATTTTTCCCGGGAGCCAGAGCTCCGCGATGCACGATCCGCGGTGCCTTATAGTTCCCGGGGGCATCTACGTCCTCGGGTTGGACGATTCGGGCCGGGGGCAGGTGTTGTTTTACTACGACCACGCACTGGGCTATGTGCGGGAGATCGCGGATGTCTGCGAGGAGACGGGGCCCATGGCGATGGCGGGAGGCGCGTTGCTGTTCGCGCACGAGGATCCGGAGCACGGCCGGGAGTTGTGGATCCACCGGATGGGAGCGGGCGGCATATCGTTGCTGGCCGATCTCTGGCCGGGCTCCGAGGGCTCGTTTCCCAACCACCTTTTCGCGTGGAAGGGCCGGGTGTATTTTCAGGCGCGGACGGAAGCCGCCGGCTACGAGCTATGGGTGAGCGACGGAACGCCCGAGGGTACGGCCCTTCTCTGTGACATTGAGCCCGGCCCCGGGGACGGCGATCCGCACGCGTTCGTGGACGGCGGCGACTATCTCTTCTTCCGCGGGGTTACGGCCGAGCACGGCAAGGAATTGTGGATGACGGATGGTACGCCCGCGGGAACGCGCCTGGTGTCGGATGTGTGGCCCGGGCCGGCGGATGGCAATCCGTACAGCATCGCCGCGGCGGGCGATCGGGTGTTTTTCACGGCGGACGACGGGGCGCATGGCGCGGAATTGTACATGTACCGCTACGGTGGTTCGGTGGAGCGGGTAACGGATCTGTGGCCTGGCGAGGGCGGCGCGGAGCCCTACGAGTTTTGCGTGGTGAGTGACACGGCGGGGATGTTCAAGTTCAAGCGGGAGGATGGGCCGGCATTGGGCGCGGTGGACTGGTCTGCGGGGGAGGCTGTGGTGACGGTGATTGAGCTGCCTCACGCGAGTAAGGGCTCCGCGAACGCATCCACCCGCGCGGCCCGGTGACAAACGTAATAGTGCGGGGGCCCACCCGGCTTACCGCCGAACAGGCCCCCGCGAGCGGAAGGAACCGATTGGACTCGGGTTTAGAGCTTCGGAAGGATCACGCTGTCGATCACGTGGATGACACCGTTGGAAGCCTCGATATCGGCCTTCACGACGGTCGCGCCGTCGATGTGCACTATGCCGTCCTTTACCTTGACCTTGATTTCCTGGCCCTGGACGGTCTTGGCCTTTTCAATGCCGGTGACGTCCGCCGCCATCACCTTGCCGGGTACGACGTGGTAGGTGAGGATGGCGACGAGCTTGTCCTTGTTCTCTGGCTTGAGCAGGTCGGCTATGGCCTCGTCGCCCAGCTTCTTGAAGGCCTCATCGGTCGGCGCAAAGACGGTGAAGGGGCCTTCGCCCTTCAGGGTCTCTACCAGGTCGG
Source organism: Candidatus Hydrogenedentota bacterium (assembly GCA_019637335.1). Taxonomy (NCBI): domain Bacteria; kingdom Pseudomonadati; phylum Candidatus Hydrogenedentota; species Candidatus Hydrogenedentota bacterium. The sequence goes on from JAHBVV010000008.1 coordinate 99,925, forward strand.
CAGCCTTCACGGCGGCCACCAGGGTCTCGAACTGACCCGCCTTTACCGCGATGTCCACGATGTCCTTCGGCTTCTTTTCGTCGCCGTATTGATCGGCTTGGGCGGCTATTCCGCCGGTAACAACCATGGCTGCCATTGCGAGGAACCCGATCCACTTGAAATTTTTCATGTTCCATTCCTTTCAGGACGAGACGGTTGGGAATGCCCAATGCACTACCATGTATTATGTCTCGGTTCTGTCTAATTAATTCCTAGACAAGGCAGTTGTATGTCAGGAGGTGAATATTTTTTGTGATTGTGTTATAAGTTCTTTTTTTGAAGGTATTTAGGTGTTTTTTTGAATGTGCTTGCAGATTGGTTCTGTATTGGACATGATATAGACAGGGGCATGGCGCTGGTAGGCCAGCGACGGGACAGCCGCGCCGGTTTTCGCTGTAGCGGGTGGGTTGGTGTCGCTTTGGGTCTGGCGCGGTCTCTTGGGGCCTGGGGTGATGGGGCGCCGCAGTCCCTGGGGTGGGCTGCGACGGGACAGCCGCGCCGGTTGTCGGCGTAGCGGGTGGGTTGGTGTCGCTTTGGGTCTTGCGCGGCCTTTGGTATCTGGGGTGATGGGGCGCCGCAGTCCCTGGGGTGGGTTGCGTGGGCTGCGACGGGACAGCCGCGCCGGTTTTCGCTGTAGCGGGTGGGTTCAGTCCCCGAATGTTGCCGGGAGGCTTTCGCGATTGCGCCTTCCCGCCGAATACCGTTATGCTTTTCGGGAAACTTGGCTGGTTGGGAAAATGCATGAGGAGTCGTATCGTGTCATTCTTTCGTGTTGTCCTTTTGGCGGGTGTGGTGTTCCTGTCCTGGATAGGTGTGGCGTCGGCGGAGTCGCGCCCGAATGTCCTGCTGATAATGGCCGATGACCTGGGTGTGGAATGTCTGGGGTCCTACGGCGGGACGTCGTACCCCACGCCGAATCTGGACGCGCTGGCGGCTTCGGGAACGCGGTTTACGCACGCGTACAGTACGCCGAAGTGCAGCCCGTCGCGGGTGAACCTGCTTACGGGGCGCTACGGGTTCCGCACGGGGGAGGAGTGGGGCGTGCTGCCGGCGGGGGAAATTACCTTCGGGAACATCGTGCAGGCGGCGGGGGTGAAGACGGCGGTGGCGGGGAAGTGGCAGATGAGCCTGCTGAAGGAGAATCCGAATCACCCGCACGAGAGCGGCTTCGACGCGTACAGCCTGTGGGCGTGGCACGAGGGGCCGCGGTACTGGCAGCCGATGATCTGGCAGAACGGGCGGTTGCTGCATGAGGAGATTGCGGATCGGTACGGCCCGGATCTGTACACGGAATTCCTGATTGATTTCATGCGGGAGCACCGGGACGGGCCGTTTCTGGCGTATTACCCGATGTGCCTGACGCATTTTCCCAAGACGGATGGTCCGTATGTGGAGCCGCCGGGCCCGGACGGTAAGTACCCTACGTATGCCGAGATGGTGGCGCAGATGGACCGGCTTATCGGGGAGCTTGTGCGCGCGCTGGAAGAGTTGGGACTACGCGAGAACACGCTAATCCTCTTCACGGCGGACAACGGATCGCCCAACAAGGTGGTGTCGGTGCGGGACGGGAAGGAAGTGAAAGGCGGGAAGGCAAAGCACACAAACGGGGGGACGCATGTGCCGCTGATCGCGTCGTGGCCCGGCGTCACGCCGGCGGGCGCGGTGAGCGAGGATTTGATCGATTTCAGCGACTTCCTGCCGACGTTTGCGGAGTTGTTCGGGGCGAAGCTTCCGGCGGACCGCCCGATCGATGGGCGGAGCTTTGCGTTGCAATTGAAGGGGCAGGCGGGGAACCCGCGGGCGTGGGCGTACACGGAGTTTGAGGGGCTGGGCTGGATCCGGAACCAGGGTTGGAAACTGTATACGGATGGACGTTTTTTCGATATGGCGTCCGATCCGGAGGAGACGAGCCCGCTCGATGTGTCCGGGCTGGATGGCGATGCGGCGGTGATGCATGCGTTTCTGAAGAAGGAGCTGGTGAACCTTCGGGGGGAATGAGGGGGCGGCGGCCGTTTTGGTAAGTTGGGCTCGCGTTGCCGCAGTCAGGAATGACCGCGATCCTGTGGCGCCTTTCGGCGCTTTGGACAGCCGGGACGGCTATCCTACTTTCCTCTTGTTCGAGGTTGATTCGGTGGGGGCGCGTGAGAGAGAGGACGCAGCGATACGGGTTGATGGCTGCACTCACCCCCCAGGTCCTTGGAAATTGCGATGTCCGTAACACTTCAGCGGTCTGGAGTGCGGAACAGTATGTGTTTTTACTAACGGAGCCGGTGTTCATGGAGCGCCGGCGGCCCGCCGGCCTTGCACCAAAGGTGCAAGAATACGTTGCCGGAGTCCTCCGACGACACGCGGCTTCTGATGCGACGGTAGCATTTCCAGAACGCTGTATTGCGCCGGCAGCGCAAACTGCCAGCGGGCCGCTGGCGCTCCATAATTGTATTGCGCCGGCGGCGCAATCTGCCAGCGGGCCGCTGGCGCTCCATAGTTTTATTGCGCCGGCGGCGCAATCTGCCAGCGGGCCGCTGGCGCTCCATAGTTGCACGTAGCCTTTATTCAGCAAGTCGCTCTGGTTTGGCCATTGTACTTCGTTCGGCTGAAGTGACACCGATGTCCTTTTGATCCGCGGCGGATCGTTGTATAGTTGAAGGCGGCTGGATGCCCGTGTGAAATGTTGGCGCAGTGATGTTGTGAGGAGACGGAATCATGGACGTTGAGATGAAATCGGGTTACATGCTGTTGTTTCGGGGCACGAACTGGGATAAGGACCTGTCGCCGGACGAGATACAGGACGTGATGTCGCGCTGGTCGGACTGGTTTGAGGGTTTGCTGGCGGACGGGCGGGCGAAGTCCGGGCAGCCGTTGTACAGCGAGGGCAAGATTGTTTCCGGGAAGAACGGCGCGACGGTGGCGGATGGCCCGTTTGCGGAGTCGAAGGAGGCGATTGCGGGGTACTTCCTGCTGACGGTGGAGACGATGGAGGAGGCGCTTGCGATCGCGCGTTTGTGCCCGGCGCTGGAGCATGGGATGCGGGTGGAGGTTCGGCCGGTGCGCGAGAGCTGTCCGGTGATGGAGCGTGCGCGCGCGTTTGCGGCGGCGCAGTCGGGCGCGTGAGCCTGCTCTTTGGGAATGTAATCTCTTGACAGATTGCGCGGCTTCCCGAATAATGGACGGCACGGCGGTTTCGAGACGTCTCGGGACGGTCGTTGTGTTCATCACCAAGACAGAAGGGAGCGTGCGGGATGGGACGATCGCAAGGGAAGTGGTTTGGAAGCTGGGCGATGGCCATTGGGCTGCTGGTCGTTCTGGCGGGTCCGGGCGCGACGGCGAGCGCGCGGGAGTGGAAGACGTATGAGAATACGAAGTATGGCTATTCGCTGAAGATACCGGCCGAATTCAAACTGGAGAGCGAAGACAAGTCGACTTCGTGGATTTTTCAGCCGGGATCCGCTCCGGGAGCGGACAAGGCCACGAAAAAGAAGAAGGGCATCAACATCGGCGCCCGGATCAAGGGCATTGATATCGGGGCGTCCCAGAGCGAGGAGACGGCTTCCGGGTCCAGCGGCGGCGGGGGGCTCGAGAGCGCGGTCAGCATTCATGTGAACTGGGCGTGGATGCCGGATGTGTCCTCCGACACGTTGTATAAGGCGAATATGGACTCCGTGAAGAAGGACATGAGCTCGCCGGATCCGTCGTACCGGGATCCGATTGTCTTCACGAAGAAAGCGGGCTATGCGCACGAAGGGAACGCGTTCTGGTACAAGGAAGTGGACAAGTCCGACGGCGGTGAGATCCACCGCTGGCATATTGGCGCGTATGGCAACAAGAGCAACTATGGCGTGATCCTTGGCGGGACCTTTGAGCAGTTCAAGGAGTGGGGCCCGGTGTTTGAGGAGGTTGTGAAGAGCTTCAAGCTCATTCCGATCAAGGAATAGCCGAGCCGATCCCTGGAATGCCCCGGCGGCAAGTATTGCGCTTGCCGCCGTTTGTATTGTTGGCATTGGCCAGCCCGCCTCAGCGTATGGCCCGAAACCTCCGCGGGGCCGCGCAGCAGCGCCCCGCGACACGCAGGAACAGTCTGTATGCAAGAGCCACAGGAACCCAGGCGCGCGCCCATTTCTCCTCCGGGCGCCGGGCGCGGTGCGGAGGCGGAGACCTCCGGGCAACCGGGGCGCGGGAAGGACGCGGCGCGGGTGGCGGAGCACCTTTTCCGGAACGAGGCGGGCAAGCTGGTTTCGGTGCTTACGCGTATGTTCGGCATCGAGCGTCTCCAGCTGGCGGAGGACGTGGTGCAGGAGGCGCTGATCCGGGCGATGCAGACGTGGCCGTATTACGGCGTGCCGGAGAACCCGGCGGCGTGGATCACGCAGACGGCGAAGAACCTGGCGCTGGACGTGCTCCGCCGGGAGCAGAATTTCCGCCGGAAGGAGCCGGGGATTGTCGCGTTTATGGATCAGTGGCCGGTGGGCGCGCCGGCGGAGCGGGAGGTCGTGTTTGACACGGAGATCGGGGACGATCGGCTGCGGATGATGTTCGCGTGCTGCCATCCGGTGTTGCCGCCGGACGCGCGGGTTGCGCTGGCGCTGAAGACGCTGTGCGGGTTGGGGACGCGGGAGATTGCGGCGGCGTTTCTGGCGAACGAGGCGGCGATCGCGAAGCGGCTGACGCGCGCGCGCAAGGCCATCCGGGATGCGGGGGTGCCGTTTGAGATCCCGCACGGGGAGGAGCTGGAGGGGCGGCTGGAGAGCGTGGAGCAGACGCTGTACCTGCTGTTCAACGAAGGCTACAAGGCGTCGAGCGGGGATGCGCTCTTGCGGGAGGACCTTTGCCGCGAGGCGATCCGGCTTGTGGAATTGCTGGCGGAGCATCCCGTGGGGGATCGTCCCCGGACGCACGCGCTGGCGGCGTTGATGTATCTGAACGCGGCGCGCTTTCCCGAGCGCCAGGGGGGCGAGGGGCGGCTGTTGCGGCTCCAGGACCAGGATCGGGGGAACTGGGACGGGTCGCTGATCGCGCGGGGCATGCGGCATCTGGCGCGGGCGGCGGCGGGCGATCGGTTCAGCGCGTACCACATCCAGGCGGGGATTGCGGCGTGCCACGCGGTGGCGCCGAGTTACGAAGCGACCGACTGGGCGCAGATCCTGGCGCTTTACGATGCCTGGGCGGCGATGGATGAATCGCCGGTGATTGCGTTGAACCGGGCGGTTGCGGTAGCGAACGTGCATGGGGCGGAAGCGGGTATGGCGGCGGTGGAGGCGATTGCGAACGGAAAGCCGCTGGACGGGTATTACCTGCGCCATGCGGTGCTGGGGGAGTTTGAGTGGCGCCTGGGGAATTTCGCCTCGGCGCGGGCGCAGTTTGAGCGGGCGGCGGCGCTTTCGGCGGTGGAGTCGGAGCGGGCTTTCCTGGCGGGGCGCGCGGCGGCGTGCGGGGACGGGGATGTAACCGAAATTGTGTGAACCGCGAATGAACGCGAATGCACGCGAATGAAGGATGGATTTGGCAGCCACAGAGAGCACAGGGCAGCCTTGGGCCGCAACCAAAGAAATGATCACCACGAAGGGCGCGAAGAGAGGAAGTATTTGAAGGGGGGCCCATGCGAAGGTGTATGGAATTGATCCGTGTCTGGATGCGGGGTTGATGCGCGGGGAGATTGGATCGGGAGCCACAAAGAGCACAAAGAAACCATCGGGGTGATGGCGACCTGGAGCGCTTGAGGTATGCGGTCAGTTCGCTTTGGATCGAATGATCGGCGCGGCATAGCTCGGGGCCAATTGATGTTCTGAGCATGCATTGCCGCGTGCGGCCTTTGGCCGCGAAGTGGACTTGGGACCACGGATTACACTGATGACACGGATGGAAACGATTCGGGGAGGGGCGTCAGTGCGTGGGGTGGTGTTCCATCAGGGGAACCGCAAAGAGCGCAAAAAAAAAGGCGCCCTCGGTTGAGGGCGCCTGTGAATCGTTGATATCAGCCTCGGTAGTAGGGGGCCTTGAGGCTCCAGCCGTTCTGGTACTTGCGGTAGGCCCAGTTGTTGGCGGTTTTGACGGCTTTCTTGTCGGCGCCGGTGAATTCCTGCTTTTCCTTGTCCCAGCCGAGCTTGGCGCCGCCGGCGACGTAGGAGCAGGTGCCGAGGTGGCAGAGGCGGGTGGTGTTGTGGATGACCTCGACGGTGGAGATGGGGTCGGCTCCGGAGCGGACGCATTCGCAGAAGTTTTCCCAGTGCGGCTCGTTCATCTGGGTGGGGCCGTGCTCCTTCGCTTCGAGGGTGGGTTTGCCGTCGACGGCGTTGTTGTCGGTTGCCCAGATCTTGTAGCCGCCGCGGGAGACCTGCATGCTGCCGAGGGTGCCGTGGAACATGATGCCGTGGTCGTCGGCGTCGGCGGGGACGTGGCTGTTCCAGACGCGGTTGGTGAAGCTCATGGTGAAGCCGTCGAACTCGTAGAGGACATCGAGCGTGTCGGGGGTGGTGCGGTTGTCCTGGAGGACCCACTTTCCGCCGTTGGCGACGACGGATTTGGGCTGGAGGCTGGGCTTGACGTCTTCGTTTTCCATGGCCCAGAGGCCGATGTCGAGGAGGTGCGCGCCCCAGTCGGTGATCTTGCCGCCGGAGTAGTCGAGGAACCAGCGGAAGTTATAGATCCAGCGGTTGGTGTTGAAGGGGACGTGCTCGGTCCAACCCTGGTGGAAGACCCAGTCGACGCCCTCGTAGTTGTTTATGTCGTCGTCGCCCATGCCGATGCCTTCGATCGGCTCCTTGTCGTGGATCCAGGTTTCGACGCGGTGTACCTTGCCGATGTAACCTTCGCGGATCATCTGCACGGCGTCGCGGAAATGCTGGCCGCTGCGCTGCATGTTGCCGGCCTGGAAGACGACGTTATTGCGGCGGACGGCTTCGATCATGGCCTGGCCTTCTTCGATGGTGGTGGCGGCGGGCTTTTCGCAGTAAATGGCCTTGCCGGCGTCGGCGGCGTAGAGGGTGCAGAGGCAGTGCCAGTGGTCGGGGGTGGCGATGACGACGGCGTCGACGTCCTTGTTGTCGATGATTTCGCGGAAGTCGTGGTGCTTCGAGGGGTCCACGCCGGGCTTGCGCGAGGCGAGGGCGTGGGCGCGGTCGAGGTTCTTGGGGTAGAGGTCGCAGAGGGCGACGGGCTGCATGTCGTTTCGCTTCATGACGAAGACGAGGTCGGCGCTGCCCATGCCGCCGACGCCGATGTGTCCGGTGCGGATCTTCTCATTGGCTCCGAGCACGGTTGCGGGGAGTATGGACTTGTATACGCCGGCGCTGGCCGATTGGGCGGCCGAGATGGCGGCGGCTCCGGCGGCGGCGGTCTTGATGAAGTTTCGGCGGCTGCCCGCCTGGGATTTCGGGTTGCGAGAATCGGACATGATGTTGCATTCCTCCAGCGAAACGGCACGAATTGCCGCGAAGTTACGGATAGAGCGATTCATGATAGCGCGGACATGGCGGAATTTGCAAAAGGGGGGTGCGGAGTAAACTGTTGGCAGATCTGTGAAGACCGTGTTACACTGCCCGACGGGAGAAAGGAGCCCGAGGCCCATGGAAGACGTTTTGGCCCACCTTCAGGACAACATGGTTGGCTATGGGATAGGCGCGGTCTGTCTCGCGCCGATTATCTACGTCACGCGCAAGTACTCCGTGCCCTTTTTGCTCTACATCGTGGAATTCTTGATCTATTCGGCGGCCCTGCATCTGGTTAGCTGGGTGCTGGTGGTGGTGACGAAATGGTTCAAGGAGAGCTCATCCATGCGGGCGTTGCGGGAGGATGGCCGCCCGGAGGATGCGCCGGAGTGGGCGACGCCGCTGCTTGAGTTCTGGAAGACGGAGGAGTACAACCCGAATTGGATCTGGAAGGCGGAACTTGCGGCGCTGGTGATTGTTCTGGTGCTGATGTGGCGCTACCGTCCGATGAAGATCCAGCGCAAGCCGAAGCGGGCGACGCAGGAATTTGCGAAAGGCAAGTATACGCCGGGGGGCGGTCGTCCGGGCGCCGGGGGGAAAGCGGGGGGCCGTCCGGGCTCTTTCCGGGGTCCGCGGGGGCGCTGACGGGGCCGGTTTGCTGCAGAATTCCAGATTTTCGCTTTTTCTCGGCGATTCTCCATGGTGTTGATGCGCAAGCGTTTGGCGTCGCCGGGCGCGGTGCGGCTGGCGGAATCAGTTGACAACCCCCCTTTTACATTTCCCTTGCCCCGTGTATAATGAAATCAGGCGGCGGCCGGTGCTGTTGCCTCGATTTGGAATGGATCGGTGTGTCGGAACAGGTCTACCTTGTTGTTTTGGTGAGCGTCATACTCGCGGTAACCATTGCGAGTGTGCCGTGGCTGTTCCGAAAGCGGTGTCCGCGCTGCGGAGCGTGGGCCGGGCTGAATGCGACGACGTGCGGAAAATGCGCCCAGGCGTTTCCCGATGAAGGATCCAAGTAGCCGTGTTGTGCGGCGGATTCCGGGGTTGCGATAGCCGCCTGGGCGGATGAAACTGGAGATTTCCCGTGGGTGCCAAGATCAATTGCTCAATTTGCGGCAAGCCCGTCGATTCGGATATGGAAAACTGCCCTCATTGCGGGTCGCCGGTCAAGGTGGGCCGCCCGATCGTGCCGGTTACGCCGTCGCCTCCGTTGGTGGCGTCGGGCGCGCAGTGCCCGTCGTGCGGCGCGGCGGTTCAGGATGGCGACATCGTCTGCGTTCGGTGTGGCGTGAACCTGCTCACGGGCCAGCAGGTGGTAAAGAAGGATGCGGCGGCTTCGGGCCCGGCCGTCCGGAGCAATACGCCGATGTTGCTGCTTGGCCTGGCGGCGGCGGTGTTGCTTGTGGTGGGCGGGGTGGCGCTGTTCATGTTCCTTCGCGATCCCGTGAACGAGGCGCGCACGATGGCGCGCTCCGGGGATTTGCTGGGGGCGACGGGATTGCTTCAGAAGCACACGGCGAGTTTCCCGGATGACGCGCAGGCTTTTGCGCTGCTGGGCCGCCTGCAACTTCAGACGCAACAGTATCCGGACGCGGCCTCGTCGTTTGACACGGCGTCGTCTCTGCGTCCGTCGGACAAGGAGCTGGGTTATCTGGCGGTGCTGGCGGCGGGCCGGATCCCGGGAGAAACGGGCATGCAGCGGCAGATCGCCGCGTTGCAGCGCCTTGTGGAGCACCATCCGGACGATCAGCGGGCGCTGCGCATGCTTGCGCTCGCGCAAGGGGCCACGGGCGCCGAGGAGGCCAGCGGAAGGACGCTGGAGCAGCTGTCGTCGGCGGGCGGCGATCCCGGGGAGGTGGCGACGTACCGCGGGGTGACCTCCGCGCTGCGGGGCGACTTTGCGTCGGCGCACGGGGCGCTGGACGGGGCTCCTCCGGACAGTGCGGACGCCCAGCTCGCGCGCGGCTATCTTGCGGGGCTGGAAGGCGAGACCATGAAGGCGGCGGCGCGGCTGGACGCGGTGGTGTCGGCGGGCGGCCCGGTGGACAGCGAGGCGCGGACGCGTCTGGGGCTTTTGCAGATGGCGCAAGGCAATTTTGATCAGGCCCTGCCGCTGTTGCGCCCGGTGGATGCCGGTCGCCCATCCGATGGCGCGCGTTTTTTCTACGGCCTGTGCCTGCAGACGGCGGGCCTGGAGGACGAAGCGCTGCAGGAGTACGAGCGGCTGGTTTCCGGGGAGAGCCGCTATGCGGAGGATGCGGCGATCCAGATGGCGATTATCTATCTGAAGCGCGATCAGGTTGATCGGGCGGCGGAATCGACGCGCCAGGGGCGGAAGTTTGGCAGTTCCGCGCGGCTTTTCACGGTTGAGGGCCAGGTGGCGGCGCGGCAGGGGGACGAATCCGCCGCGCAGGATCTTTTCCGGAAGGCGCTTCAGGCGGACCCGGACTACCCGGCGGCCCATCTTGAGAGCGGCTTGACGTATATCCGGCGGGGCGTGCTTTCGGAGGGGGTGCGATCGCTGCGCCGCTATCTGGAGCTTGTTGAGGGCGGAGTTCCCGGCGGTCGGATCAACGAGGTTGACTTGCTCGTGAAACAACTGGAACAGGCGGCTTCCCCGGGCGGCGCGCGGTCCTGACGGGCGCGCGGTCTGGCGGCGAATAGAACGGAGACTTTCCGATGATCAAGAAACTGACAGCCCTGGCGCTGGCGCTGCTGCTGGCGGTTCCGGCGGCCGCTTGGGGCCCGAAGACGCAACTTGCGATCAGCACGACGGCCATGCACCTCTTGTCGAAGGATGGGAACATACCGCTGGCGCGGATGGGCGATTCGGTCCGGCGCGGCGCGATGGAGTCCCAGGCGACGCTGGTGAACCTGTATCCGGACATGCTCTCCGGTCCGGTTCAGGCGATTGAATCGGAGATGCTGCTGCTGAAGGGCGTTCGCGGCGAGATGCTGGATCACTATTTCGCGTACCGGATGGGGCTGCTTGGGAAGCTGGTGGCTCAGATTACGGCGCCGATGCGGGAGGCGAACGCGACCTACCGCAACCTGTATTACACGGACGTGGAGCGCGCGATCGAGCGGACGCAGCTTGATCCGGGGACGCCGGAGACGGTGGATCCGGCGCTGTATTTCAGCCGCCGCATGGCGGAGGCGAACGCGAACAACGAGGTGATCGAGCGCGAGTACGAGAGCGGTACCGGCATTTCGGGCGTCGCGGGGAATCTGCTTGCGTCGGATACCAGCCGTTCGGCGCGGGCCGTTGCGGATGTGTGGCGTACGATACTGACGGACCCGAACACGACCAACATATCCGATGAACGGCTTCGGGAGTATTGCCTGAACGGTATGCGCTTTTACGTGGGGCGAAAGAACACGGCGGCGATGAAGGCGGCGGAGGCGCGGTACGAGAAGCTTGTGGCGCCGACGCCGGCGTATCTGATCGAGTTGGGGGACGCGTATTTCGAGGCGGAGTACAGCGAACTCGCGATTGAGAAGTACAAGTCGGCGCTCGCGCTCGACCCGAACCGGCGCGATGTGGTGGGCCGCATTTCGGATTACTACGTGGCGAAGGGCGAGGCGGATATGCAGAAGGAGCAGCTGGAGTCGGCGCGGGACTCGTTCGCGGCGGCGGTGGACGCGAACCCGCTTCACGAGTCGGCGGAGGCGAAGCGGCTTCAGGCGGCAAAGCTAATCCGGGATCGTGACGAACGGATGGCGTCGAACCAGGCGCTTCTGGAGCGCGCGGCGCAGTTGGGCGCGATGGCGGATCAGGAATCGATCCAGGGCCGCGGCGCGGAGGCCATCGACCTGCTTCGGGAGGCGGAGCAGGTGTACCTGGAGGTAACGGACGAGTTCCCGCAGGCGTATTCGCTCCGGGAGCGCGGGTTGACGCAGCTTCGCGGCCGGGTGCAGGAATTGAAGCAGCAGATCATGGCGAACGCGTCGAGCTACAGCGGGACGGGATACATCCAGGATGTCGCGATATTGGTGGACCGCCACGATCAGGGGCTGGATGAAGCGGGTTTGCGGGCCATAATGAAGCGATCGTACGATGCGGAGATGGATGCCTTGAATCGGGAGCTGGCGGAGGCCCAGCGGATTCAATAGGGGTGCTGCGGGCGGTCTGATTTATTCAGCCGGCGGGGCCGCGACGCGATGCGCGGACCCGCCGGCTTTTGCATTGCGGCGGGGGCGTAATGTATGATGGTGGGGACTGCCGATCGGGATCCCGCTGGCAGGACACCGTCCGGCCCGCGCAAGAAACGGGGGATGGGGGCTCCGCCAGCCGGGTATGCGCACCCGCGGCGATCCGGGCGGGAGGCCGGGTTTCCTGGCCGAGCGCCGCCGATTCACACGATATCACCTGCCGGGCCCGGCGCGAACTGTGCGCGCCGCCCGCCTCTGGCCGCTAGCTTTCCCGCAACCCGCTGGAACGAGAAGGAGAACACACCATGCCCGTCGTTGACTATAAGACCTACTGCGCGATGCTGGACAAGGCGCAGAAAGAGAACTACGCGTATCCGGCCGTGAACATCACGACGACGGATACGGTGAACGCGGCGATCGAGGGCTTTGCGAAGGCGAAGAGCGATGGCATTATCCAGGTTTCGACGGGCGGCGGCGAGCACGCTTCGGGGAACCTGAAGGACGCGGTGCTGGGCGCGATTTCGCTTGCGGAGCACTGCCACCGTGTGGCCGCTAAGTACGACATTAATATTGCGCTCCACACGGACCACTGCCAGCCGGGCAAGGTGGATTCGTTCCTGAAGCCGCTGATCGCGGAGACGGCCCGCCGCCGCGCGGCCGGGCTGCCGAACCTGTTCCAGAGCCACATGCTGGACGCGAGCGAGCTGCCGCTTAAGGAGAACATGGAGCTTTCGGTCGAGATCCTGAAGCTTTGCCACGAGAACGAGATCATCCTCGAGGTCGAGGCGGGCGTTGTGGGCGGCGAGGAAGACGGCGTGAACAACGAAGGCGCCCCGGCGGAGAAGCTGTACACGACGCCGGCGGACATGGTGGCGGTATACGAGGCGCTGAGTTCGGTGAAGGGCGCGAAGTACATGTTCGCGGCGACGTTCGGCAACGTGCACGGCGTGTACAAGCCGGGCAACGTGAAGCTGAAGCCCATCATTCTCAAAGAGGGCCAGGACGCGGTCGTGGCGAAGCACGGGCAGGAGGCGTACTTCTGGCTGGTGTTCCACGGCGGCTCCGGTTCGAGCGTCGAGGAAATCCGCGAGACGCTGGGCTACGGCGTGATCAAGATGAACATCGACACGGACACGCAGTACGCGTTCACGCGTCCGGTGGTGGACCACATGCTGGTGAACTACGAGGGCGTGCTTAAGATCGAGGGCGAGGTCGGCAACAAGAAGCTGTACGACCCGCGGGCGTGGCTGAAGAAGGGCCGGGCGCACATGGCGGACCGCATCGCGCAGGCGTGCGACGACCTGTGCAGCGCCGGCAAGGCCATGAACGGCTGAGGCGCTTCGGAACTTAGCGCGTTTTCCATGTATAATAGGGGGACGCGCGAACAGCAGTGACACGTATTCGCGCGGCCGCCCGGCAAACCGGGCGGCCGCGAATTATTTTCCCAGGAGACGGCCCCCATGGAAATCATCGTTGCGAAACCCCGCGGCTTCTGCGCGGGGGTGGAACGTGCGATCAAGTGCGTCGAGCAGGCGCTGGAACGGCACGGCGCGCCGGTTTACGTACTGAATAACATCGTGCACAACGCGCACGTGGTGCGTGAGTTGCAGGAGAAGGGCGCGGTTTTCGTTAAGGATCTGGATGAGGTTCCCGAGGGGGCGCATTTGCTTTTCAGCGCGCACGGGGTGGGGCCAGACCGCTGGGAACACGCCCGGCGCCGGAGCCATGAGGTGATCGACGCGACGTGCCCGCTGGTGGAGAAGGTGCACCATGAGGCGCGCCGCTTTGCGAAGCGGGGCTACACGATTATTCTGATCGGCGAGGAGGGCCACGACGAGACGGTGGGCACGATGGGGCAGGCGCCCGAGCATATCCGGCTGGTGACGACGGTGGAGGATGTGGAGCGGCTTGAAGTTCCGGATCCGGACAACCTGTCGTACATCACGCAGACCACGCTGAGCGTGGACGACTGCCAGGTGATCATCGACGCGCTGAAGCGGAAGTTCCCGAACATCATGCAGCCGCCGAAGGAAGACATCTGCTATGCCACGACGAACCGCCAGGCGGCGGTGAACGCGTTGACGCCGGAGGTGGATCTGGTGCTTGTGGTGGGCGATGAGGAGAGCGCGAATTCCGCGCGGCTCGCCGAGATCGCGCGTTCGAAGGGCAAACCCGCGCATCTGATTCTGGACGCGTCGTGGATCGAGGAGGCGTGGCTGGAGGGTGTTGAGCGGTTGCTGCTGACGTCGGGGGCGTCGGTGGACGACAAGCATGTGCAGGGGGTTGTTGCGTATTTGCAGGAGCGCGAGGCGTGCACGGTGGAGGAGCGGCAGCTTATCGAGGAGAACGTTTATTTCCGGTTGCCGGCGGCGATTGCGTGATGGGGAGGCTTTAGGCTTTAGGCTGTAGGCTGTAGGCTGTAGGTGGCAGGGACGGCAGGGACCTAAGGGGCGGCAGGGGAGCGTTGCCGGGCGTTGTGTGACCTGACCGGATTGGGCTGCTTTTCGCGGGGCTGTCTATTTTCAGCTTATGAGGGGTTTGGTGAGGTCCCAGGGGGCGCGGAGGGGCCGGTTGAGCATGGCGGCGGCTTCGGGGTCGTTGAGGATCTTCTCGTTATCCGGGTCCCAGTGGATTTCGCGTCCGGTGCGTATGGCGATGTCGCAGAGGTGGCAGATGGTGTCGGAGTGGAGGGCGGCCTCGAAGTGGCTCAGGGGCAGTTCTCCGGACCGCATGCAGGCGACGAGATCGCCGACGTGGTTGTCGGAGGCCCGGAACCGCATATCGGTATCCTTCAGCGTGATGGCGAGCAGTTTGGGGTCGCTGGCGTGGATGCCGGCGCGGTCGACGCTGATCCAACCTTCCGATCCGAAGAAGGTCGTCCCGTGGTCTTTCCAGGGGCGGTAGGCGCTCACGACGGGTTCGGCGACGCGGTGTCCCATGAGACGGATTTCGATGCCGTTGGCGTAGGCGCAACGGGCGTCCCAGGAGTCGATGGTGTCGTAGAGGCCCTGTGCTGGAATGCTGCCCGTGCCCGTATACTTCGCGGGGGCGGTGTGGTCGGTTCCGAGGCCCCACTGCACGATGTCGAGCGGGTGCGCGCCCCAGCCGGCGATGAATCCGAGCGCGTAATCGTAGATGTGGTAGGCGCCGAAGCAGGTGCATCGGTCGAGCGTGTAGGGCTTTTCCGGGGCGGGTCCGAGCCAGAGGTCGTAGTCGAAGCCATCGGGCACGGGGGCCGGCTCGGTGCTGCCGAATTGCGGAACATGGAAGGCTTCGTACTGGCTGGACATATCGGGGCACCAGGCCTCGACGCGTTGTATTTCGCCGAGGTATCCGTTTCGGACGAGTTCGCAGGCCTGCCGGAACTGTGGCGCGGAGCGCTGCTGGGTTCCGTACTGGAAGACGGCGCCGGACTCCTTCAGGGCGCGGCGGAGGTCCCAGGCCCAGTGCATGCTGACGCCGAGCGGTTTCTCGATGTACATGGCCTTGCCCGCGCGGGCGGCGGCGATGGCGATGGGGACGTGCCAGTGGTCGGGTGTGGCCACGATAACGCCATCGATGTCGTCGCGGCGCAGCACATCGCGGAAGTCGGTATAGGCCTCGGCGACCTGACCCTGATAGAAGGTGTTGAGCTTGTCGCGGGTGCTGTTGCGCCGGTCCGCGAAGCAATCGCACACGGCGATCACGCGGGCGTCCGTCAGCGGGGTGGCGTTGTTGAGCAGTCCGTTGCCGCGTCCGCCGGCGCCGATCAGCGCGAGATTCACGCGCTCGTTCGGCGCGGCCTGGCCGCGGGCGCGGGCGGGGAGAATCCATGGTGCGGCGGCGGCCGCGGCGCCCCACTTCAGGAAGCTCCGGCGGGATGGGCGGGACGTGATCATGTTGGTTCTCCCGGCGGTCCGGTTTGGAGGGCGGCCCGCGTCATGGTTGGGTATCGTCACTCTCGCGGCGGTATTCCGCGTCAGAATTCGATGTGGTGGTCCGCCGTACGGTTCCGGTGGCGGCCCATTCGGCGGCGCGCCGGAGGAGCGTGGCGAAGGCCTCGGGCTGCATGGCCTGAACGTGGTGGCCGAGCAGGAAATTGACGCAGCGCCCTTCGCCGTAGCCGCGCACCATAAGGATCGGTTCGTCTTTTCCGCTTCCACCGAATTCGGTGGACGAGTAGGCGGTGGCGAGGACGGCAGCGTCTTCGGGGAGGGGGACGCCGTGCCACAGTTCGTCGAAGGTCTCGAAGGGATCTATTCCCGCGGTAATTGGATGGGCGGCGCCGGTCGGTTTCACGGTAAAGTTGTGTTGTTTGCCGTGTCCCGTCGTATCGAGGTCCCAGGCGGTAATGACCAGTTGCTGGTATTCGGGCCAGTCGTAGAAGGAAGAGGAGCCCGCGTGGACGGACACGAATCCCTTGCCGCCGCGAACGAAGTCGAGGAAGGCCTTGCGCGTGGCTTCCTGCCAGTCCTTGACCGGGGCGTCGCCCCATGCGTTCCAGTTGCTTACGATGACATCCTGTTCGGCCAGCATGTCCGCGGTCATGGTCTCCGGCGCTTCCAGGACCGTGACGGCGAATTGTCCGCCGTGCTCGAGGATTTCGCGCAGCCGTGGGGTGGTTTCGCGCCAGTTGTGGTTGTTTTGTCCGCTGAGGATGAGGGCGCTCAGGGGCGCTGCTCCGGGCGCGGCGGCGAACCGGGAGGTGAGCGGAATCAGGTGGGCCGAAGGGGGGAGGGCGCCCGGGCGAGATCGCTTATGGATGGCTGCGATATGCCAGAGTTCCACGTTGCGCAGGCTGGAGAGCAGGTTGTATTTGTCCGGGTCCTGCTTGTAGTGGATGGGGCTGTATCCGAAACGGAAAGCGGGCTGGTATTGTTTCCGGAATGCGGCGCAGCGGTTCCCGATTTCCTCGATGACGGCTTCCCGTGAACCGGGATCGATCCCGTGGAATCGTTCAAGCGAGGCGAGCAGGGAAATCATTTCATCGGTTGGATGGTCCAGTATGGGTGCGCAGTCGCCCGGGTAAAGCGTGAGACACCGCCGAAGAGAGCGGAGGGCCAGAAAGACCTCCTCCGTGACCTCCCCCGGGGCGCCCCAGGGGAGCACTTCGCCGCCGAGGTAGATGGTGGGGACGAGCCCGTTGGCGACGACGACCTCGGGTATGCCGGAGAGGCGTTGGGCGCGCCGATCACCGTTGGAGGGGGGGCCGCCGAAGGGGTGGTAGTGCCCGAGGGCCACGAGGGGCCCGCACTCGCGCCAGAGCGCAACCTGGTCGCCCAGGAACGGGATTTCCTTGTGATCCAGCCAGTGGGCGAGATCGGGGGGAAGATCGCCGGGGAGGAAATCGTTCCACGTGCGAATCGGGGCGTGCACGAGGCGTCCGTCCGGGGCGCGCGCGATAGCGAAGAGCTTCCCGCCGCGGTCGTCGAGCAGATCCTCCAGCAGTTCGTCCTGGTAGCGATCGAATTGTGCGGCGGACACGAGAAAGGTGGCCAGGTCTTCCGCCGAGTCACCGTGGACGAGCGGCAAGAGCCTCGGCAGGCAGGTCTGGGCGAGGTATCCGTAGACGGCCACGGGATGGTTGGGTGCGAGGAGTGCGGGCAGGGCGGCGGCCATGAGGAGCGCGGCCAGCAGCACGCGGTGGCGGCGCAGCCAGGCGCCCGGCCTCCGGCGCTCCCGTTGTGTTGTGGCGCACCCGTGCCCGTTGTCCATGGATCAATCGCCCACGAGCGGCAGGAGGTGATCGATGCTTCGGGCCGCTTGTTCGATGGTGCCGCATTCGACCGACAGCACGATATCGCGCGGGGCCTTCCGGCACGACGCGATCACTTCGGCCCAGTCGATGACGCCATCGCCGCAGGCGCAGCCGACGGGGGTGCCGGTGACCTTGCCGCGCTCGACGTGCGACTGCTCGATGGAGATGTCCTTCGCGTGCAGGTGTACGAGGCGGTTCAAGACGCGTTCCAGCCAGGAGATCGGGTCCTCGCCGGAGAGGTAGCTGTTGCCGGTGTCGAAATTGATGCCGATGCAGGGTGAATCGACGAGGGCCTGGATACGGTCGAGGCCGTCCGGCGACTTGCTGTATTGCTGGTGCGGCTCGACGCCGATCAGGATGCCTCGAGGCTCCGCGACGGCGGCGGCTTCCTGGAGCACGTATCGCATGAGTACGTGATCTTCTTCTTCCGTGGTCCACCGGGGTTTGGGGCCTTCGTCCGTGTTGACGACGGGCGCGCCGCATTCCGCCGCGAAACGGATGGCCTGCTTCAGGTACTCGGTGCTGATTTCGGGCTTGCACAGGGGGGTGTGCGCGGAGAGTCCCGAGAGCCTTACACCGACGTTTTCGCAGGCTTTCTTCACGCGGTAGGGATCGTCGAGCATGGAGACGCTGTGGAAGTAGCCCGCTTCGCTCAGGAGTTCGCGTCCCCAGTGCACCATGGGCTCCACGAAGGTATAGCCGAGCGCGGCGGCCTTTTCGACGCCCCATTCGAAGGACTTGTCCGCGTGGCGGACGAATTCGAGATTGATGCCGATGCCTATCATGACTGTTGTACCTCCGTCCGCTTCCGTTTTATGCCACCGAGATGTTTTCCCACGCGACGCCGAATCGCCGCGCGGCGAATCCCGCTTCCTTCAGGTAATCGCCATAGGCCATGACCCAGTGGGAGTCACGGACTTCGTCGAGGAGCTTCTCCCAGGCCCCATCGACGCGCACGTCTTGCTGGGAGCGGCATATTTCGAGATAGGGATTGTCGATCACTGAGCCTCGGAGCCCGACCCAGCGCGGGTTTGCGTAGTCGGGGTTAATAAAGGAGAGTTCCTGTCCGAGCGGCATCTCGATCTTGGGGGCCGCGCCGAACTCGGACTCGTAGTGGGTCATCAGGTCGGTGGGTTCATAGCGTTCGCCGTTCATACGCCGTGGGCCGGTGCAATGCGCGCAGGTGACGACGCCGGCATGCGGGAAGGTGGAATTGTGCTGGAATACGGGCTTGCCCGCGATGTAGTAGAGGAGAATGCCGGTCGGAATAATCACGAAGTCCGATTCGCAGAAGGCTCCGAGGCCCTCGTCGTTCAGTAGGCTGAGCGTGAGGCAGGCCGTGGTGTCGGACATCGGCATGATGGTGCTCATGCATTGTTGGATCGTGAAGAGGGAGGCGCCGTGCTCTTCCATGAGGTCCTTGAAGACGCCGTAGAGCATGAAGGCATTGACGATGTAGTTCCGGCCGGTCGAGAGCGTGGTGCCCGGCGTGGCCAGGTAGGCGTCCGCCCATTGTTCCGATTGCCGCATGCAGCGGGCGTCCGCCAAGGCCGCCTGAATGCGCACGGCGAGGTCGTCGTAACTGACATCGAGGATTTCCATGCCGTAGCGATCGCGGGCGACCTGGGGGGCTTCCGGCGCGTACTTGCCCATGGGGCCGCCCACGGCGACGATGCGGGCGCCGCGGAGGTTGGCCACGGCGTAGAGGGCGCGCAGGCGCCAGGCGAGGTCCGCCAGGTTGTCCACGACGACGTCGTCCACGGAGAGGAGGCGGTCGCCGGTTGGGGCGGGCTGGGCGGCGGCCTCGGCCGCGGGCCGGAGGTAGCGGGTGCTGAGCGCCTCGTACCAGTAGTATGCCGGGCCGGAGCGGTGGCGGGTGAAGATGACCGTGTTTTGATCGGGAATACAGGCGCGGAGCATTTCGCCGGAGCCGGTCGCGGGATAGACGACCGTGGCGTCGCGCGGGGTGGATGCGAGGGCTTGGGCCTCTTCCACGGTCTTGACGCGGGCGACCGGCAGGATTTCGAGGGGTACGGCGTGTTGGCTCTGGATACGCTGCAATTCCGCGGCGATACGCGCCACTTCCTCGTTGGCGGCGCTGTCGGTCTGGACGCCGCCCCAGGATTTCCAGGAGGTCTTTTCGCGCGGGGTGGGCGTGCGGTACATCAGGACGGGAAGGACGCGGAGCGGACGCGCGGGCATGGCGAAGGGGCGTCCGGGGTCCCACCGGTCATCCGCCCAGGCGGGCGGTGCGGCGGCGGCCGAGAACCCGAGGGTGCTTGCGGCCACGAGGCCGGAACTGGTTCCCAGAAACTGGCGGCGGCTCAGATGTGCGCAACACATACCTGTTCAACCTCCGCGCGGGCCTGAACAGCCGGGCCATAGCCTGGCGGCGTTCCACCGGCTTGCTGGTGTACGTAACCTGCGTTGTACCAGGCAGTTCCACCCGCGCTTGTCGCGTTGGCGATCTGTTTGGAATTCCGTGTGGCGTTGTACTTCTGTCAAGGGTGGTGCATTTAGCGTGCCAGAACAGGAGCGGGGTGAGGGTGAAGCAGCGCGGTGGTATCGCCGGCGGGGATGAGGGGCCGCGCGTGGCGCTTCAGGGGGTGGTTTCCGCGTGGAGCGCGTAGAGGGTCCGGAGGGTGGTCACGTAGAGCACACCATTTGCGGCGACGGGCGTGCAGGCGACCGGCGCATCCAGCTGGACGGTGGCGAGCAGTTCCTTCGCCGGCGCCGCTTGGAGGATGACGAAGTCGCCACCGTGGGAACCCACGTACACTTTCCCGTCCGCGACGAGGGGCGAACCCCAGATTTCGCGCTTCAGTTTGTGGGTCCAGTGTGGGGCTCCGGTCTCCGCATCGAGGCAGTGAAGCAGGCCGGCGCAGTCCGTGATGAAGAGGAGGCCGTCGGCGATAGCCGGTGTGGAGCAGCAATGGTGCGCCATGGGATAGGACCACCGTTCGCCGGTGGAAGTAATGTCGCCCTTCCCGGCGGCGTCAATGCACTTGAGCCAGGACTGTTGTTTTCCCCACCAGATGTCACCGCCCCCGGCGACGTAGATTCGGTCCTGATGGAACACCGGCATGCCCTTGATGTTGCTCGGGCTGACCTCGCGGTTATTGAGGTAGCCGTGTATGTTTTCCTTTGGTGCGTCCGGATCGATGTCGAAGCGCCAGACCAGGTTCAGGGGCTGAATTGTTTCCGGGACGGCGTTCGGATCGAGGGCCTCAAAGGCGTAGCAGACGCCATCACCGCCGCCGAAGAACACCAGGCGCTTGCCGTCCACGGCGCCTATGGCGGGGGAGGACCAGGTGGCGTGGACCGTTCGCGGTCCCATCATTTCGACATCGCGCGCCACCACCCGCCCCGTGGTTTTCTCCAGCACGATCAGGCTGGGGGCATCCGGGCTGCGAATCACCTGGTGGGTATTGTCGACGCCGTTTCCCGTATTGAGATAGAGGTAGGGGCCATCCAGCAGGATCGAAGCGTAGGCGGAGTCGTGGGGGTAGACGCCGAGCTCGGCCGGCATGTCGAGCAGCCAGAGAATGTCGGCGTCTGTTGGGGTGATCGGCATCGGGGCTTCGCCGGCGGGGACCATATGGGCGCCTTCGTCATACCAGGGTCCGTCGTTCCCGTTCGCCTGGCCGTTCAGGTCGAGGCAGACCACTTCGAATCGGTTCGTCACGGTATACACGCGGTCGCCTTCGACCGTGGGCGGCGACGACATGCTGATCATCGGCCAGTCCTTGTACTTGTCGTCCGCGAGGCGCGGCACGACGAGTTGCCAGCGGAGGCTGCCGTCGGATTCGTCCAGGCAGAGCAGGATGCCGCGGTCGCCCTTGTGGCGCGGATCGCGGGGCACGATGTTGTTGGCTCCCAGTAGCACGTTTCCATTTGCGATGACGGCGGGGGCGTAGCTGTGATTGCCGAGGTCCACGGTCCATTTGACGTTGTGGCCTGTTTCGGGGTCGAACGAGGCCGGGAGCCCGGTTTCCGCGGAAACCATGTTGCGCGTGTGGCGTTCGGCCCATTGCGGCTGATCGGCGGCGCGCGCGGTCGAGAATGAAGGCGAGAGCAGAAGCGCGATTGCGATGGCGCACCGACCGTGGCGGCGTGCGTACATGACGGGAACTCCCGCGGCGGATCGCCGCAATTGCAGCCCGGCTACATGCGCCGGGTATTGCGCCGAAAGCAGCTTTCCATGGTGCATATGGCGCAGCCGTAGGCGCGTTTTTTTGCGCGCTCTCCGATGCCGACCACGCCGCTGACCGATTTCTCGGGCTGCATCAACGCGGATTCGGTGAGCGTGATGCCGCAGAAGTCTTCGGGCAGTAGCGCAAAGAACTGGTGCTGTTCGGAGACGCTCCAGCCGCAGTAACCGGGGCTGTAGCGGTTGGTGGTGTGCATGTCGTGGGCCTCGGCCCAGGCGATGATCTTTTCCTCGATCCAGTCGGCGGCCTTTTCGACCAGTTCCGAGCCGAGCGCATCGACGAAGAAGGCGTGAATGTGCGCCTGATCGGCCATGAGGTCGCGGGTCCAGCGGGTGATGCCGGGTCCGGCGGTGACGGCGAAGAAGGCGAGGGTGTCGACGCCGCGCAGGGGGCCGGCGATAATGCGCCCGGTATCGAACCACGCGCCTTCGACAGAGAAACCGTCCCGTTCAATCGAAACGCTTTCGGGCGGGAACACGCGGAAGCCGCCCTGGACCGCCGCGTGTTGCGGGGCCCCGGCGGCGAGCCCGTCCAGGTCTTCGCCGAAGGGGGCGGCGCTTGCGCCCTCGGTGTAGCCCATGCCGCGGGCGATCGCGTCTCCGGTCAGCCCGAGGGGCGCGCAGGGGATCTCGAAGTGATACGTGATGGGTTCGACGAGCAGCGGGTTTCCGTGCATGGGTGCGACACTCCCGGCATGCGTTCGTCCGGCGGGGCGGCGGGCCTCGCGGGGCGGCAGGCCGCTATGAGCTTCGGGCGGCGAGGAATCCAAGCGCCGATTGCGGGTCTCTGGAGTAGTGATCCGCGCCAATTTTTTCGCAGTAGTCCTGGGTCAACGGCGCCCCGCCCACGAGGACCTTGGTTTCGGGGTGCTTTTCCTTGATCGTGCGGACAATCGACGCCATATTCGCCATGGTGGTGGTGAGGAGGGCGCTCAGGCCGACCACGCAGCCGGGGTGCGCTTCGATCGTCTCGAGGAACTTCTCCGCGCTGACGTCCACGCCCAAATCGATGACTTCCCAGCCGCCGCCCTCGACGATCATGGCGACGAGGTTCTTGCCGATGTCGTGGAGGTCGCCCTGCACGGTGCCGATGACGAAGGTGCCCTTGTGGCGCGTGATCCCGGCCTCGAAGAAGGGTTTGAGGTGCGCCATGCCGGCGTTCATCGCGCGCGCGGCCATGAGTAGATCCGGGACGAAGGCCTCGCCCTTGCCGAATTTCTCGCCGATGCGGCTCATGCCGGTCATCAGGCCTTCCTGGAGCAAATCGTTCGGGTCGATTCCCTCGGCAAGCGCCTGGGCGGTCAATTCATCCGCGCCGTCCTCGCCTTTGAGATCGGGCGGGTAGGGGGCGTCCCGGTTGACCTTCCCCCGTTCCGTACAGAGCGCAATTCTTTCAAGCAACGAAGCCATGGTGCAGTCTCTCCCGTGGCAGGGGCGCCGTGGCGTTGCGCGGCGGCGCGCGCCTGCCGAACCTGGACGCGTTGTTGCGTCTTTACCTGAATGATACTCCGTGGCGTGGCCGTTGCGCCAGCTTTGATTTAGGCTTTAGGCGGCAGGGACGGCAGGGACGGCAGGGACGGTGGATTGGGGATGGGTACAGGCACCCGCGATTCGGGGGGGGCTGTGGGCGCTTTCGCGGCTGGGCTGGTTTTGTCGCGGGAGCCAGTCCCCGGGGGGGCGCTTTCGCGGCTGGGCTGGTTTTGTCGCGGGAGCCAGTCCCCGGCTTGCGTTCCTTGGCATTGTAATGCGGGCGATAGTGTAGTACGATGGACTGGCCGGGTGCGGTTCGGGGGAACCGCCGGGCGATGAGGGGAATTGCATCATGGGGAAAGACACCGCGCAGCGGTATACGGAGCGGCTCAACCGTTACGTGACCGCCCTTCGCAATGGCCGGCCCGATTGTGTGCCGATCCGCCCGTTTGCGGCGGAGTTTACCGCGACCTACGCCGGGATGTCCTGTCAGGACGTCACGCATGATTACGACCTGGCGTTCCGGGCGATGCGGCGCTGCGCCGCGGATTTCGACTGGGATGCCGTGCCCGCGAGCATGGTGTATGTGTGGACCGGGCTGACGCAGGCGATCGGGCTTCGCTATTACGCCACGCCGGGGCTTGAAATTCCCGCGAACACGGCGTTTCAGTTCCTGGAGCCGCCCGATGGCGAGGCCTTCATGAAGGCCGACGAGTACGACGCGCTGATCGCCGATCCGACGGGCTTCCTGTTGTACGTGTGGCTGCCCCGGGTTGCGCGGGATGTGCGCGCGCCGGGCGCGCCCTGCACGGCGGCGAACAACCTGTCGTTCCTGAAGGGCGGCATGGCCATGCTGTCGTACTTCAATGCGTTTCCGGGCGCGATAGAACAACTCAAGACGGAATGCGGCACGGTATCGGCCATATCGGGCATATTCAAGGCGCCGCTGGACATTATCGGGGACAAGCTTCGGGGATACATGGGCCTGACCATGGACCTGCTGGAGCAGCCCGAGAAGGTGCTGGAGGCCTGCCGCGCGCTCATGCCGCACCTGCTGCATGTGGCCCTGACCACGGCGGACCCGGACAAGAACGTGCCGGTGGGGTTCTGGCTCCACCGCGCCGGCGTGCCGTTTGTGAAGCGGGAGCACTTCGACACGATCAACTGGCCCACGTTGAAGCCGATCATCGAGGCGCTCTGGGCGCATGGCCACCAGACCATGTTCTATGCCGAGGGAAACTGGGACGCGCACCTCGAGGCCTTTGCGGAATTGCCGGACCGCAGCATTCTTTACCACGTGGATCGCGGCGACATCGTCAAGGCGCACGAGGTTCTGGGCCGGAAGTTCTGCCTCAGCGGCGGCATTCCGAACGCGCTGCTGGCCTACGGGACGCCCCACGAGGTGGAGGCGCATTGCAAGGCGATTATCGACGCTGTGGCGGGGGAGGGGGGCTACATCATGGACGCGAGCGCGATTATTCAGAACGACGCGCGCGTGGAAAACATGCGGGCCATGACCGATTTTACGCGGTCGTATGGCGTGTACTCGGCCACCGGATCGTATACCGTGCCCGAGAATCCGGCGCTGAACCCGCCGATCAGCATTGCGGAGGCGATGGCGCGGATTCCGGGGGGAACGGTTCCCGCGGGCGCCTGCGATCCGTGGTCGCGGAAGCGCGAAGAATTCGACCGGATCCAGGGGGACGAGAAGACCTTCGAACGGATCTGGGACAACATCGACGCGCTGGCGAACATGTACGTCTGGCAGTGTCTGCTTTCATTTTGAGGGGGCCTGGAGCGCCGCGAAGATGACGGGTCGTGAACGGGTGCTAACGCTGCTGGCTGGCGAACAGCCGGATTCTCTGCCGCTGATGCCGATCACGATGATGTTCGCGGCGGATCACGCGGGGGTGCGCTATCGCGAATACGCCACGGATCACCGGGTGCTCGTGGAGGCGCAATTGCGCGTGGCGGAGGCCTACGACTTCGACCAGGTCTCATGTATCTCCGATCCGGGACGCGAGGCGGCCGATTGCGGGGCGACGGTGGTCTATTTTGACGATCAGCCGCCGGCTATTGACGAGTCGCACGCGCGGCTGGCGAACCGGGCCGACCTGGCCGGGCTCGCGATGCCCGATCCGCTCGGGGGCGGGCGCATGCATGATCGGGTGCTCGCGGCGGCGCTGTTCCGGGAGCGCGCCGGGGACGACAAGCTGATCGAGGGCTGGGTCGAGGGGCCTTGCGCGGAAGGCGCGGATCTCCGCGGGATCAACGCGCTGATGGTGGACTTCTACGACGACCCCGTGTTTGTGCACGACCTGTTCGCCTTCAACGTCGAGATGGGAATCGCGTTCGCGAAGGCCCAGGTGGAGGCGGGCGTTGATATCATCGGCGTGGGAGACGCCGCCGCGTCGCTTGTGGGCCCGCATATCTACGAGGAATTCGTCTTCCCGTATGAGAAGCGGCTGGTGGACGGGATCCGCGCGCTCGGATCGCGCGTCCGCCTGCACATTTGCGGCAACACGTCGTCGATACTGCATGGGATGGGGCGGCTTGGCTGCGAAATTGTGGATCTGGATTATCCCGCGTCGCTGTCCGCCGCGCGCCAGGCGATGGGGCCGCGCCAGGTGCTGCTGGGGAATATGAACCCGGTGGCGGTGCTGAAGAACGGCACGGTGGACGAGGTGGCGGCGTGCATCGCCGAGTGCCATCGGGACGCGGGGGATCCGTATATCGCCGGGGCCGGCTGCGAGATACCGCGCGGGACGCCGCCGGAGAACGTGCACGCGCTGCGGGAGTATGCGCGCGCGCAGCGGTTTGGGTGAAGGGGATGCGATCGGGGGCGGATCAACGCGGCCCCGGGGTCTTGACAAACCTTGAACTTCAAGGTATAGTGCTCTCAGAACAAGGAGCGCCGTACCATGACGTCCAACAAAGAGCTTATCGGCGCCAGCACGCGCCTGCTCATCCTCTCCGTGCTCGCGCGCGAGGCCAACTACGGCTACGCCATCATCCGCGCCATCAATAAGGAGGCCGAGGGGCTCTTCACCTGGCAGGAGGGCACCGTCTACCCCATCCTCCACAAGCTGGAGAAAGAGGGCCTCGTCCGCACCCAATGGCAGGAAGCCGACACCGGCCGCAAGCGGAAGTACTACTACATCACGGCCAAAGGCCGGGAGGGCCTCGCCGAAGGCACGAAGGAGTGGACCGGCTTCCACAGGCTCATCACCGCGCTGGGGGATAGCGGCCATGGCTGAGACGACCGTAAAGAAGACTTGGGCACGCGCGCAAAGGATCTTTGACATTCCGTCCTGCGGCGGACCTGCGAACTGTCCGAGGCAGCGACTGTTCCAATACCAACAGGCATTGCGAACTTGTGAAGAAGTCGGAAATCTCGTCATCCCCACGAAAGTGGGGATCCAGACACGCTGTGGGGTGCACTTCACATATGCACTGGATTCCCACTTTCGTGGGAATGACGTTGTTTACTCTATAGTTGCGCTACATATCCTGGGGGCCTTCTGCAAATGGCGCGACTTCTGCCTCGGACAGGAATGTCCAAGATCCTTTTCGGCGCGAGTCGTTGGGCACTTCTGCAACTTCAAGCGGCATGTGGGTACATCAACAGAAACAAAAATCACGAGGGCAACATCATGAACACCCCGCTCAACGACGACACCCAGCAAAAAGCCCGCGAGCTGGCCCGCCAGATTACCGTGGCCCACGACCTCGACCCGGAGATCCAGGAAGAGCTCTACGGGCACATCGAGGACAAGCTACTGGCCTACAAGAGCGGCGAGGAGCGGGTTTCGGATGAGGATGCGTTTATCCTGGTGCGCGAGCACTTTGGGAACACGGCGACCCTGAAGGGGTTGTTCCAGGACGTTCATCGGGGGATGGTGGAACGAAGTATGCTTCGCAGACTCTTGGTGGCGGCGATCACCACGTTGATATATGTTCAGGGCGTGGCATGGCTGGCCCACGTTATGGATCTGCTGTTCGGTAGCGCGAACGCGAACCGCCTTCCCTGGGGCTATACCTCCATGGCGGTCGCGGCTCTCGCCTGTCTCCTGCCATGCGTCTGTTTTGTGCGTTGGAAGCGCCGGATGCGCCGGGGTGAGCCCGTCTGGTTTTTCCGATGGTCAACGCCGGCACTGGCGGCCATGGCATTGGGGCTCTTTGCGGCAGGCCTTGTCTTGCCTGGTTTCTGGGCGCCGTTGCGCAAAGTATTCGAGATCCCTTATACGCTTCATCTCGTCTTGTTGCACAGCTTTCCACCGCATACCCGGATGGACTACGCGATCTATCCGGTAGCTTTCATCGCAATCAATGCCCTGCT
The DNA here is from genome assembly GCA_019637335.1 of Candidatus Hydrogenedentota bacterium. Taxonomy (NCBI): domain Bacteria; kingdom Pseudomonadati; phylum Candidatus Hydrogenedentota; species Candidatus Hydrogenedentota bacterium. The sequence continues at coordinate 127,296 of JAHBVV010000008.1, forward strand.
ATTGGCCATCCTGGTTTGGGGTTGTATGCGTATCGGGTCCGCACGACCGGAGCACGGGACGGAAGGTGGCACTTCCCGTTGGATGCGCGTGACCTGGCTTTGGTTGGCCCTGGCGCTTCTCGTCTTCGCGGATTTCGTTGTACTTGGCCGCATCGCGGCCAACGACACGAACGGCAGTACGATGGTTGTCAAGACGCTTTTTCTCGCGTGCGCGCTGGGGAGCGTTGTTCCGCTGGCGTTCTGCGCGTCCTGGGTCTGGTGGTGCGATACGCCGCCGAGGCTAACGCGAAATACGGCGAAGGTGGCGCTAGTCTGGGGGGGATTTGTGGGCTTGTACAACGCGCTGCCAACCCTGAAGGCGGGGTTGGCGCTGGGGAAGGACGCATGGGCGCTCGGTGCGGGCACTACGTGGTTCAAGCTCAATGTCCCGGGAACGGATATGTGGCTTTATCTCGGCAGGTCCCCGCACGATCTGTTGTACGAAGTATCGTTGTTGCCGACTCTGACGGCTTTTGCCGTGTTTTTTGCGGTGACCGTGACGCTCACCTATCGTATTCTCGATCGAAAACGCGAAGTCGCCGTTGCAGGGGAGTAGCGAATGGTGGAAGGTTTCCTGATATACCCGAATCGACCGAAACCGGCCTCCATTCCCGCGGAGAAATGACAAGAGCCAGATATTCGCGCCTTCGGCGCGATGCAGGCGAGCCGCCTGCGCTCCCAGCGGTTGCCGATACTATTCTAAAGTAAACTATTACACTGGCGTCCCGAGGCCATCGGTCCGGCCAGCAGCAAATACAGGGGCACACCATCATGCATGAGCCGCTCGAAGATTCGACCCAAGCCAAAGCCCGCGAGCTGGCCCGCCAGATTACCGTGGCCCACGATCTCGACCCGGAGATCCAGGAAGAGCTGTATGGGCATATCGAGGACAAGATGCTGGCCTATAAGAGCGGCGAGGAGCGGGTTTCGGACGAGGACGCCTTCATCCTCGTGCGCGAGCACTTTGGGGATGCGAAGGTGATTCGCGGGCTGCTGCGGGAGGTGCATGCGGGGGCGGTGACACTTTCACTCGGACGGCGGATCGGCGCTGCCTGCATCATCACGCTGGCCGTAGCTTGGTTGTGTCGCCTGCTTGCGTTACCGTGTCAGGGAATAGCGCGCGCCCTGGTTGGTGACGGTGAGTTTTCGAGTGCGAACGGCGCTCTGGCATTCATGCTGTACTATGCGCCCTTGCCGATCTTTCCCCTCGGCGTTGCTTTGGTGTTCCTATACTGGCGTAAGCGGGAGGATGCGGGCAATTCCCTTTGGTTCCACCGGTGGCGGGTTCGCACGTTTTTCCAGACGGGCGCCCTGCTCATGACCGCGACTCACATTACGCCCGCCTTTGAGCAACTGCCGTTTCATGCCCTTGCCGATGAACTCGCGGAGATCGAGCTCGGCGAGGCCCATACCATTGTGGTGACATGGGTGCTTTTCTGTTGGCTGTGTGTGTCCTGGCTCTGGTGGTGCGATGTGAGCCTGCGCCGTCCGGGTGGCGCCTTATATTGCCTAGCGGGCTGGATGGGGATGATGATGCTTGTGCGTCACGTACCCCTTCAAGTGGCGCTATATGCCGCAGGGGATTCGGGCATCGGCGCGAATACGGCCGGCCAGTTCACGCTGTTCGGTATGCCCTACCGTTGGTCCTTTCAGCTCGAGTCAGTAACCTCCATCATGCACAATCTTTCGCGAGATTTCCTGCTTGTTCTGCTGATCGGGATAAGCAGTCTCCTTCTCTACGCGCTCTACGCGGTAGAGACACATTTTCGAGTCTTCACAAGAGCGAACGCGGAATACCCGCGCCCGGTCACGGGGCCTCAAATCACCGGTATATGCTTCTTATCGACGATGACGCTTTGGACACTCTTCAGGGACCAGCCGTGGACCAAGGCTGTTATGTTGGCGGTATTGGTCGCCTCAATTTCGCTCGCAACGTTTGCCGTCATAAACCTGGTCCACGTACCTCGCGCAAGCGCGAGCGGGATCCCGTCCCGTGCGCGCGCGCTGCGGCACACGGCCAACGGGTTCCTATGTCTGGCGCTCCTTTTCCCGCTTTACCATCACGATTCGGATTCAACCGCGGATGGCATCGAAAGATCCGCATTTCTTGCCGGGACCGCGGTGGCTATTCTTTGGATTGTCGCCTCCGCACTCACAAGCTGGTGGAAGTATCTTGTTTCAAATCAGGGACGCGATGCTCTCGTTCGAGAATGATTCGAGCGCAGTCTGGCCGCCGCCATTGTATTTGTGGCATTTGTGGACGGGATCGTATCGAAGGTCGGTGGGGGACCATCGAACTTGGTTGAGCGGGACCGGGGGTATTGTTACCGCCATGGCAAGATTGCGTGGCGGGAATACCACGGCGCACTTCGACAAGGGGTCGAACAAAACCCCGAGGAGCCTGCGCAAGGATTGGCCCATGGCGGATGGTGACTTTGCCTGTCACGCGATTGACGAGCGATCGCCGCAAGTTTCTATATAGAATGGCAATCCTGTAGGATGGTGGGTATAGACATCATCTTCCAACACTACGGGCACAGGGGCACGAGGTATGGACCGGCCGCACGCTAACGAATCGGCGCATCATCCTTATGAATCGATTCCGAATCCTTCCTCCCATTTCCTCACCCGACGCATCCTCGTTGCGGCGATCACCACCCTGATCTGCGTGCAGGTCGCGGCGTGGTCAACCCATGGAATCGCCACGCTTTGCGGCCTTTCGAGATGGGACCGCGAACTACTTCCCCTCTTCGTGTTGTTTCCCACCAGCCTGGCCTTTGGGGCGTCGGCGGCGCTCTTCTCACGCTGGGCCGCGCGCATGGACCGGGGCGGACGAGTCTGGTTTTCCTCGTGGAGCACGGTCTCGCTGTTCTTTTGTTGCGCCCTGCTGCTCGCAACGGGTACGGTTGTCCCCGGCCCCTGGGATCTCCTCCGGTCGGTATTCCATATCCCCCAGTCATTCCAATTCTTCTGGACCTTCGGTTTTCTATCTTCCGGCGTAGCCCGGTGGGGCTGGACGGTCCTGGTGACGCTGCTCGTGCTGAATTATTCTATACTGGGCTTGTTCTGGCTCGCTTTCCGTCGCGCCCGACGTAAGCCTGGATCTCTTCCAACCTCCGTTGGCGCCTTTGCAGCACTGGCACTGCTCTGGTCCTCACCCGCCTTGCTCTACGTCATTGAAGTGGTGGCGCTACGCTATTGGTCGGGAATGGGCGACCAGCGGCACGAACTTGCGGAGGTTCTCCGGACACTTCCGGTGCAGGTAGCCACTATCGCGGTCGCGCTGCTCGCTTGTTGTTCCTGGGTGCAGTGGTGTGGCGCGGCGCGTTCTGGTCGGGGCACGATCAAGGTCGCGGCGGCCTGGGGCGCGCTCGTACTCACGCACCTGGCGCTGCCCTCGATTGGGGTTTACCTGGCTGCGACCAAAATGGCGGATTGGTCGCCCTACAGCAGGGCTTTTTTTCAGTGGCCCGTCGCGAACACCGATTCAGCGTTATACCTCGTGCTCATGCAGAATTTGGAACAGGGGCTTTTCTGGGCGCCGATCGGCCTGGTTTTCATCGTGTTTCTCGTTGCAATCGTCGTCCTGACCGTTGAAACCACCCGTCAAAAACCTTGAAACCCGAATCGCCGAACGCGCACGATCTGGTACACCGGGCGAGGGCGGCCGTGCGAACCGAGATGAAGGCCCTGCGACGCACACCCCTGACGTTCGGGACTGTCCCATTCCCAGCCATGATTCAGCGGGCCGGCGCCCCGCCCCAACCCCGGCCAGGCATGTTCCAGCGCGCCATTCAAATACGCCTTCGCGCTTTCGATGGCCGCCTTGAGTTCCAGGCCCTAGTCGAGTTGGGTGGTATCTGGCGGGCGGGTTGGCCAGCGGCCGCCCCGCCCGCGCGTGAAGGAACCGTATTGATAAGCGCTACCGATCGGTGGCGGTTTCCTCGAATATTATCTTGCGGTCGAATTCCGCCCAGACGGTGTAGCTGATTTCCTCGACTTTCTTGAAGTACGCGGGGGTCAGGTTGCCGTGTTCCGCGATTGCGTCCTGAATATGGCCGGCGATTCGCTTTTCATACTCCGGCTTCAGCCTCAGTGTGACGGCGCGATCCTGGTAGGAAAACTCGGCGGCGACGGCGGGTTGGTCTACCGCGGGTGCCTCGATGAGGTTCTGGCCGAGGGTGCTTCCCAGCCCGACCTGGAGCCCGTCGATCATGCACGCCAGGGGCTGTTTTGTACCGGTCAGGGATTTGACGGACACGGCGCGCATGGGGGCGTCGAGGATTTCCCGTGCGCGTACGGCCATCTTGGCGCCCAGCAGCGTGTAGATGCCGATGTGCTGGTGTACTTCGTGGGTGAGCACGACGGCGGACCATTCCTCGCTTCCGTAGCGCCCGGGGACGCCGTTTCGCGCGAGCTCCGCGGTTGGCCCGCGGTAGAAGTCCTCCGTTTCGGGCAGGCTCTGGATAATGGTCATGGGGCGGCTGGCGCCGGCGCTGTCGGGCGCGTGTCCGGGGTGGCCTTGCAGCGCGATCAGCGCCGCGATCAGAATGTGCATGGTTTTACTCCTTAATGTTCATCCGAGGCCGAAGTGGCCGATGGTCCGTGGAAGCCCGTAGTTGTTTTCCTCATCGGAGACGACGGGGAATCGCTCGGGGTACTTGATGAAGGCGGCGTGCCCGTCCATGTAGAGTACGTTGCACCCGCCGGGCAGGTGGTTGTACACAATGCCGCCTGCGGCCATCGCGGCGTCTCGAAAGTTGCCGAAGGTATCGAAAAGAACCACCATGCCGCTCTGGGCGACGGCGCTTGCGCCGGGGTTGTTGATGTCGGTGATGGCGAATCGTTCGACGCCTTCTCTGAGTCGCAGCACGGTATTGCCGCCGGCGAAGCCGGTACCCAGGATCGCGACCCACGGGAGCTTGGTGGCCAGCGCCAGGTCCCCGTCCCAGTTCTTGGGGGTGACGGGCGCGGCGAGCGGCGCTACCCCGGCGATGGCGCCCGCTGGGATAACCGGTCCGGAGGCGGGGGCGGTTCCGGCGCCGTTCACAAGCCCGTAGAACTCCTGAATGTTGGTCATGGCGTAGCCCTGGTACCAGTAGGAGCGGCCCAGGCAGGCCGAGCGGAAGTAGTCCTCGCTCAGCCGGTCCTTAGCCGCTTCGGCCGCGGCGATATGGGCTTCGATCGCGCCGTCGGGCAGGCGGGCGGCGATCATGGCGCCAGTCCCATCGGCGCCGGTGTCCGAGGGGCACTTGGTTGCGGCGAGATCCGTAAGGTATTCCGGGTAGACCTTTTCCGCGTGTGGCGCGGCGAAGATGGGCACGCCGTTGGGGTTGGCGTAGGGGGCCATGGGCGGGAACTTCCCCCCCTCGCTTTCGTTGGCGTACATCTTGAATATTAAGCCCAGTTGCTTGAGGTTGTTCTGGCAGCTTGCGCGCCGGGCCGCCTCCCGCGCCCGCGCCAGCGCGGGCAGCAGGATGGCGGCGAGTATGCCGATGATGGCGATAACGACCAGCAGTTCGATCAGGGTGAATCCGTGTCTGTGTAGACGTATCATGTTTCGTTCCTCGGGAGTGCCGGGCAGGCGAGTCCAGACGCCCGCCTTGCCGCGTATTCGCGCGTGGCGGGGCGGATCGCGGGCGCCGTGGCGCCGCGCCCGGAAGTGAGATGGGAAGAAGTGAAGCTAGAGGACGGCAATCCCGAGAGGCGGTGCGCGCGCCCGCCAAGCGCCGGAGAATTCCCGGCCTGGCGCTCCCTCGCCATGCAAGATGGCGGTTTGCAGGCCTGGCGGAAATCCCGGCGGGGGGATCGGGCCCGCTTCCAGCGCGGCGGAGGCCGCCGCGCAGTAATAGGTGGCTTCGTGCTCTTGCGGCGCGCCGTCCGGCGTCGCGGGTTTTCCGCCGCGGCCTTTTTCCTTCTCCTCCGTGTGGCAGGCTTGCGGGAGATGGCGGACGGGGATCGTGATCGTGTAGCCGCCATCGGGCGATGGTGTCTTGGGAAGGGGGCTCCGGCGCGCGCCGCCGAGATGGGCGTGCGTATGGCGGTGTTCGGCGCCATGACGGTGAAGCAGGTTTGCCGTGTCCGATGAATGGGAGTGTGCTATGCCGCCGGAAGCATGGCTGTGGTGCGCCCCGCCGTGCTGGTGTGGCGCGTTCGCGGCGGGGAATGCGGAGAGAACGCGGAGGGCCAACGCGGCTGCCATAGCGAACAGGGCCGCGGCTTTTGTAAGCGCGAGTCCCGAACGGAGAATAGCGGAATCCGTATCGGTTGGTCGCAGCTTGGCCAGCAGGCGAAGCACGGTGCGTCGAAATCCCCGGCGGCGCGTAGCTGGAAGGCGGGGTTGCGGGGAATCCGCGGCCCGCGCGACCGTCGCGCCTGGAAACAGTGTATCAATTGCGGGGGCGGACGCGCAACGCGTGAATGCGGTTTCTCTTCGGCTTATTGCACGGGCGTCACGGAAAACGGCGCTGCGGTAGCCTGGGAATACTTGGATAATGTCTCTTTTGGCTTTGCGTCACCCGTAGCGGATCGGAAAGGCCTTTCTGATTGATCCGCAATCAGCGCATAGCCGAGACGACTGTCCTACGTTGCGCACCGAGATTCAATCCTTGTCGGGTGTAGCAAGGCGTCCTGATCGGCTGTTCAGCCGGGTTGGAAGGCTTATCTCGCGCCGGGGTCGGCGTCCATCCAGCCGTGATTCAACGGTCCGGTCCCTTTGCCGAGGCCGGGCCAGGCGTGTTGGAGGGCGCCGTTCAGGTAGAGCTTGGCGCTTTCTATGGCGGCCTTGAGTTCGATGCCCTGTCCGAGGCGGGTGGCGATGGCGGAGGCGAGGGTGCAGCCGGTGCCGTGGCCGCCGGCGGTCTGGATGCGTGGGGCGCGGAATTCGGTCCATTCGGCGCCGTCGAAGAGGTAGTCGACGACCTCGTCGCCTTCGCGGTGGCCGCCCTTGATGAGGACGGCGTTTCCGCCGAGATCGTGGATGATGTGGCCGGCGGCTTCGAGGCTTTGCTGGTCGGTGATGCGGAGGCCGGTGAGGGCTTCGGCTTCGGGGAGGTTGGGGGTGATGAGCGCGGAGCGCGCGAGGAGGCCGGTGATGATGGACTCCTGGGCCTCTTCGTCGATCAGGCGGGCGCCGCTGGTGGCGACCATGACGGGGTCGAGGACGAGCGGGATGCCGGCTCCGCGCTCGTCGAGCACTTCGGCGATGGCGTCGATAATGCGGCTGTTGAGGAGCATGCCGGTCTTGATCGCGTCGACGCCGGGGTCGTCGAGGACGGCTTCGAGTTGCTGGGCGACCATGGCGGCGGGGATGGCGTGTACGCCGAAGACGCCGAGGGTGTTTTGCGCGGTGATGGCGGTGAGGGCGGACATGCCGTAGCCGCCGAGGGCCTGGATGGTCTTGAGGTCGGCCTGGATGCCGGCTCCGCCGCTGGAGTCGCTTCCGGCGATGGTGAGGATGCGCGCGGGCAGGTTCATGTGAGTACTCCCGCGACACAGGCGGTGCAGAAGCAGGCCAGGGTGCCGGCGATGAAGGCTTTGAGGCTGAGGCCCGCGACTTCCGCGCGCCGTTCGGGGATCATGCCGTCGAGGCCGCCGATGAGGATGCCGAGGCTGCCGGGATTGGCGAAGCCGCAGAGGGCGTAGGTGGCGATGGTCTGCGCGCGGGGGCTGAGGGCGCCCTCGGCAATGAGGGGCTGCATGTTCTGGTAGGCCAGGAACTCGTTGAAGACGGACTTGGTCGCCAGGAGCTCCGAGACGGTTCCGATGTCGGCCCAGGGGACGCCCATGATAAAGGCGAAGGGCCGGAAGGCCCAGCCGAGAATGGCGGTGACGGTCATTCCGGTGAGGGCGGTGGCGGCGAGGTCGACGAGGTAGATCAGGCCGACGAAGACCATGATGAGGGCGGCGACATTCAGCGCCATATTGAGCCCGTTCTGCGCGCCGCGCGCGGCGGCGTCGAAGATGTTGCGGCTTTCCACGGGCAGGATGATGCGCTCGGCGCCCGAGGTCTGCGGCGTCCCTGTTTCGGGCACGAGCAGCTTCGCCATGACGAGGCCGGCCGGCGCGCTCATGAGGGAGGCGGCGAGGAGGTGTCCCGGCTCCGCGCCGAAGCCCGCGTAGGCCACCATGACGCTGGCGGCGATGGTGGCCAGGAAGCCGGTCATGAGGGTGAAGATTTCCGAGCGGGTCATGCCCTTGAGGTAGCCGCCGAGCGCGCTGACGGATTCGATGCCGAGGAAGATGAGCAGCGCGGCCCCGAATGTTTCGGCGCCGGAGGTCTTCAGGGTGCGGCGCATGACCCAGGCAATGCCCTGGATGACCCACTGGACGACGCCGAGGTGGAGAAGCATGGCGGAGAGGCCGGCGACAAAGATGATGACGGGGAGGACCTGAAAGGCGATGACCCCGGCGATGAGGAAGGGGCCCTCCGACTGGGGGGCGCCCTCGGGGCCGATGCTGAGGCGATCCACGAAGAAGACCTGGTTGAGGTTGCCGAAGACGAAGCCGCCGCCTTCCGCGCTGGCGCGGGTGAGGATGTCGAAGCCCGCCTTGACCCACTGGAAGAACACGACGCCGGCCTGGGTGTGCATGACGAGCAGGCCCAGGGCGAATTGCAGGCCCATGCCCCACGCCACAAGCCGCCAGGAGACGGCCCGGCGGTTTTCGGAGAGGGCCCAGGCCAGCGCGACGAGTAGCGCGAGGCCGGCCAGGCTGATGCAACGCAGGTAGAGGGTGTCCATGGGGTTCCCAGCGGTTCTTACGCCCCGATTCTGGCTTCTATGTAGCAGTATGGGCGGGCGCAATGCAATTCGGGGGTGGTTGCCGCGACGCGGAGGGTGGGAAATCGACCCGTTTGGACGAAAAAATGGGTCCCGTCGCCGGATCCGGCGGATCGGGACCCGAAAACGCCGCACCCAGGCGGGATCCGGCGTCAACGCAAGGCGCACGGTCAGGGTAGCAGCTTGAGGTGTATTTTGTGTGTTGGTGCAGATTTAGTTGGATCAAAATACCATATGTTGTGTTTTGGTAAGGCTGAATCATGGGCGGGGCGTGGGTGGGTAGTCGCCGCCGCAGAAAAAAATTCCACTACAATCTGTATGGTGTGGAGCCGTGGGAGCAACGACCCGTAGTGGGTGTTCTGCGGGCGATTTGGTAGCGGCCAGGCGCCGGAAGGGCCTGAAAAAACGGGGTTTTCGGGGGCATTCCGGGGGGGCATTCCGGGGCGAAACGGTGGGTGGAACAGGACCTTCTTCAGGTGGGTGCTCGAAAACAAGACACTATACAAATTCATCTATATGTTGTATAGTTTAGAAAATAAACTACAATATATTGCTATATGAAATGCTTCTTGTGCGTGTAAATAGTGCGAATACGCTGATGATGTATCCCTCAAAAAAAGCGCTTTACAAAGCCCCGTCAAGGGCCTATAATGCGGGTTATCGCTTCTTGCGATGCGGCGCCCGGCGGCGCGGCATGGCGGTGATAGGGAAGTCTCGGGATCACCGTTTCCAGAGTATTCGTGGTCGTAACCCACTCCATCGACGGGCGAGCCATGTTCATTCGGCGATGGTGTAAATAGTGAAAGAAAAGAGAATTCTGTGCAACTCGTAAAGCCGAAAGTCTTCCTCGTTGGCGAAACCCGGATTATTGAACAGGGGCTCCAGGACTACCTGGCGCATGTGGGAGCGCCCGGGTGGAAAACGGATGCGCCGAGCGATTCGGAGAAGCTGGCGGAGGTGATGGGGCGGCTGTGCTACCGTTCGTTCGAGCCGGGGCTGAATCCGAATGTGACGCGGGTTCGCGAGGGGAACCAGCCGTACCTGGCGAACATCATCAACGTGGGGCACGGCAGCGTGGTGGAGCATCCGGTGCTCAATTTCATTTTTGCGGATGTGAGCCGGGTGGTGACGCACGAGCTGGTTCGGCACCGTGCGGGGACGGCGATGAGCCAGGAGTCGCTGCGTTTTGTGCGGCTGGACAAGCTCTCTGCGTATATGCCGGTGTGCATAGAGGAGAACGACGAGGGGATGCGGATCTTCGTGAAGACGATGGAGCAGCTTGAGGCGCTCCAGCGCACGCTTGCGGAGGTCTACGACATCGACAACGAGCAGAAGTTTGCGGTGAAGAAGAAGTTGACGTCGGCGTTCCGGCGGCTGGCCCCGATCGGGCTGGCGACGACGATCGGGTGGTCGTGCAACTTCCGGACGCTGCGGCACGTGCTGGAGATGCGGACCGATCCGCACGCGGAGGAGGAGATCCGGTATCTGTTCGCGGAGGTGTATCACGCGGTGAAGGATCGGTACCCGAACCTGCTGGGCGATTACACGGTGGAGATGGTGGATGGGCTGCCGCATATCACGACGGGGCACCGGAAGATCTAGCGGGCGGCGGCGACAGTTGAAGAAGTTCGAGGGTCCGTTCTCCGTTGCAGGGACTACAGAGACGGCAGGGACAGCAGAAATGAATTATTCTTCTGCCGTCCCTGGAGTCCCTGTCGTCCCTGCAATTTACGAGAATGAATAGAATGCGCGCGCGGCGACCGGGGGGCGTTGCGCGGCTTGATTTAGAGGTTTACGGCGACGCGGAGCACGCCGAGGAGAAACGCACGATGTATACGGGACACTCAACAGCGGAGACGGGAGTTATGTTTCAGGTTAAGGAGCACTTCAAGCTGGCCGAGGGCTTTCTGGCGCAGTATCGCGGTCAGCAGCCGGACTGGGGCCCGCTGGGCTATATCACCTTCAAGCGGACGTACGCCCGCGTGGTGGACGCGGAGCAGAACCGCACGGAGGAATACTGGGAGACGGTCCGCCGGGTGGTGGAGGGGTGCTACACGATCCAGATGAACCACTGCCACGCCCTGAAGCTGCCGTGGAAGCCGGACAAGGCGCAGCGATCGGCGCAGGAAATGTTCAAGCTGATGTGGGACTTCAAGTTTCTGCCCCCGGGCCGCGGGCTCTGGATGATGGGGTCGGACTATATCTACATCCGCGGTTCCGCGGCGCTGAACAACTGCGCGTTCGTGTCCACCGATGAAATCGACACCGACTTCGCCGAGCCCTTCTGCTTCCTGATGGACATGTCGATGCTGGGCGTGGGCGTGGCCTTTGACACGAAGGGGGCGGGCCGCCTGACGATCCAGGATCCGCAGATTGCGGAGTACACGCATGTGGTGGAGGATTCGAAGGAGGGCTGGTGCGACCTGATCCGCGTGGTGCTGAACGCGTACGCCGGTCGCGGCAAGAGCCCCGCGCATATTGACTACTCCAAGATCCGCCCGATGGGCGCGCCGATCAGGACCTTCGGCGGCATCGCGCCCGGCCCCGGCCCCATCATCGAGTGCATCGAGAACATCAAGAAGATTCTCGGGCCGCGCGCCGGCCACACGATCTCGTCCACGGACATCACCGACCTGATGAACGTCATCGGGAAGTGCGTGGTGTCTGGCGGCGTGCGGCGTACGGCGGAGCTGGCGCTGGGCGATCCGAACGACGGCGAATACCTCAAGCTGAAGGACCCGAAGCTGCACGGCGACAAGCTGACGGCGTGGCGCTGGGCGTCGAACAACAGCGTGAACGCGGTGGAGGGGATGGACTACACCAAAGTTGGCGCGCAGACCGCGAAAAACGGCGAGCCGGGCTACTTCTGGAAGGAGACGGCGCGGGCCTACGGGCGCCTGAAGGACGGGGCGACCTGGGCGGACGCGAAGATCGCCGGGACGAACCCCTGCGCCGAGCAGAGCCTGGAGAGCTACGAAATCTGCAACCTGGTGGAGACCTTCCCGAGCCGCCACGCGACGCTGGAGGAATACAAGCGGACGCTGAAGTTCGCCTACCTCTACGCCAAGACCGTGACGCTGATCCCGACGCACAACGAGCGCACGAACGCGATCATGCTGCGGAACCGGCGCATCGGGCTGAGCCAGAGCGGGATCGTGGAGAGCTTCCAGCGCCACGGGCGGCGCGAGCACTTCCGCTGGTGCGACCTGGGCTACGACTACATCTGCAAGCTCGACAAGATCTACTCCTCGTGGCTGTGCATCCCCGAGAGCGTGAAGAAGACCAGCGTCAAGCCCAGCGGCACGGTGTCGCTGCTGCCCGGCGTGACTCCCGGCATCCACTACGCGCACTCGGAATACTACTTCCGCACGATCCGCGTCGACCGCACCAGCCCGCTGGTGGAGCACATTAAGAAGGCCGGCTACCGCGTGGAGGACTCGGTCTACGGCGACAACACGCTGGTCGTGTACTTCCCCGTGCATGAGGAATTCTTCGACCGCTCCAAGACCGACGTCTCCGTGTGGGAGCAGGTCGAGAACGTCGCCCAGATGCAGTACTACTGGGCCGACAACCAGGTCAGCGCGACGATTACGTTCCACCCGCAGGAAGCGAAGGACATCCCCTATATCCTCGAGCTGTACGAATCCCGGCTGAAGTCGATCAGCTTCCTGCCGCTGACGGACCACGACTACGCCCAGGCGCCCTACCAGGCCATCACCCGCGAGGCGTACGTCAACGCGGTGGAGAAGCTCAAGCCCCTCAACTTCGAGAGCCTCAACACGGACGAGGCCCAGGACCTCTTCTGCGACGGCGACAAGTGCGAGATCAACGTCGCCCCGCACCTGCCGGAACAGCAGGAGGTGGAGTTCGACGAGAAGGAGGAGATCCGGCGCGGGAGCGGGAAGGAAGTGGGGGTGTAAGGCGGTGATGCGCGGGGGCGATGAGAAAGCGAGATAGAGTGCCCACGGGGCGCGCAGTGCGGAGGCGCTGCGCGCCTTTGTGTTTCTTAAACTTTCTGGCTTCGAAGGGTAGGTGTTTGTGTGAATACAAGCAGATCAGTTGACTTTTACTCAAGGCCGGTGAAGGAAGAAGCCTAAAGCATGAGTGTAAGCGATGACATGCAGCAGCCATTTTCCAAGCGTCACTGCTTCGGAGCGAATACCCCTGAGATTACTATCTGGGAAGACGCTCCTGAGGCGCTACGCTCATGTTTACTATTCGCGGCGAAAGAGACTTGCGATCTCTCTCCGAGTACCCTTCGCGGGATCGTATGCCAGGTGCTGCGGAGACGCCCCGATCCCTCGAATTGGTCAGAATACCCTAACATCTGGGGAGAGGTTGAGAATCTAGTTTACAGCTGTGACTGGTTTTGCGTTTACGACATTGTAGAGGCAGTTGCGCAGCACCAGCAAAGGACTTATCACCGTAACAACGACGCTTACGAGCACGAAATCAACGATTGCCTCCGAGAAATGGGGATTGGGTGGCAATTGGTGGACGGCCACGTTCTAGGGCGCGGGGAAGAAACCTACGAGAGGATCGTAGCTCAGGCAAGAGACGCACTGAACGCGGCGGCCTTGCCTACCGCTCACAGCGAACTGGCCGAAGCCCTGAACGACCTGTCAAGACGCCCAGACCCCGATCTATCAGGGGCTGTTCATCACGCCATGGCAGCGCTGGAATGCGTGGCGCGAGAGCTTGCCGGACAGCCGAACGCCCCACTGGGAAAGATAATCGCGGACAAGAAGCACCTCTTCCCAAGGCCTCTGGATGAGGTGCTGAGCAAGGCGTGGGGGTATGCCTCAGAACATGCGCGCCATGGCAGGGAGGAGCGGAACTTAAGCCGGGCTGAGGCGCAGTTGATTGTAGGACTGGCTTCTTCCGCAAGTATGTATCTAATTCAGAAGTTTGATGAAAGCGAGTCTTGAATAGGAGGATGTTCCCATGCCAACGAGGCGACGCAAGATTGAAGTCCATCGCCTGACGATTTCGGGGCTGCCTGAAGGCACGCCTTACGGGACCTTCCTGCACAATTTGCGCGGGCGGACGCGGCCAGTTGCCCTTTCAGGACGAAATATTGAGGGGGACTCCGAACCCCAGGCGATGCGTGGGGCTATGCTGCGCTGCCCTTCGGGGCGACTCTTGGGTACGTTGCAGGTTGGCGTTTGGCCGGGCGCGCGAACGCGCATTTGGCGCGATCGTGCGGCACAGTGTTGGGTGGTTTGGGTTGGGACGTGGTGATGGGATGTTGGTTGCTTCTGTTGCCGCCGGCAGGAATGCCCGCGATCCTTTTTGTGCGATGGCGTGGCACAGTGTTGGGTGGTTTGGGGTTGGGGGAGTCGCTCGTGCGGGGTGGTTGGGTTGGATTCCAGGGAGCAAGGAGAATACGCGGCTCTTGAGAGGCGCCATACCGACCCATTGAACCAGGGTTGGATCACGCACGACGCCTTGTTCATTCACAACCCAAACGCATCAAACCCGATTTCGGATCGAATCTGGGACGTTATTCCCCATCTCGTGGACATAGGCGGGCGATGGCATTGGAGTGACCAACTCGGCGAGCAGCCGTCTTAGCTTGGCCCTACGAGCTCCAGGTGCAGACGTTTCCCGAGGGCGTGGGCGGCGCGTTGGAGGGTGTGCAGGGTGACCGAGGTGTTGCCCGGGTCGAGGAGGCGGTCGAGGGCCGGGCGGCTGGTTTTCATGCGGCGGGCCATGGCGGATTTGGAGAGGCCTTCGGCCTCCATCGATTGGCGGATCTGCATTGCGAGGACTTCTTTGAGCGCCTGGGTTTCGCATTCGGCGAGGAGGCCCTCTTCCGCGAGGAAATCATCGAAGCCGGAACCCACGTGTTTGTTCTTATTCATAATTATTCTCCGGGGCGGCGGCGAAGCGTCGCGAATCGTTGCGCGGCGAGGTTCAAGTCTTTGCCGGGTGTTTTCTGCATCTTCTTGATGAATCCGTGGAGCAATATGATTTCACCGCCGTGAATGCCGAAGATGATCCGGGCGATTCGCTTGTCGGAAATGTTACTGCGCACTTCCCAGAGTCCATTGCCGAGGGAACGGCACACGGGCAGGCCAACCGGCCAGCCGAATTCCACTATCTGGATATCCGTTCCGATGATACGGCAGTCGTCGCGACTGAGGCGTTTGAGCCAACGGCGCACCGGCTCATCGCCAGTTGCCGTTGCATAGAAGCGCGCCACAACTTTCTTCGCGGATGCCATGGCTTAATTTTGCACCAAATTTGGTGCATTGTCCAGTGCTCGAATGGCCCCATCTATGACGTTTCCGAACAAGTGAGTATTCCGACGATTCCGCCCACCTAATCCGAAGGAAGGCGGCCATTCATCGGAGCGTAGCGACGCGGGTGGTTCAACTGTTTGGTTTCTTGTATCGTATCACCCGGCGGGAGTCAATGGCTTCTTCTTGCGCATGGATTCTCCCTTGAGGGTGATGGTGTAGGCGCCGTCGAGGAGGCGTTCCTTCATTTCGCTGCGAATCGCGTAGTCCGGGTAGCGCCGGTAGACCTCGCGGATGAGGTGGTCGCCCCGGAGCGGTTGCTTTGCGAGCCAGTGGATTGCGCGCGCCCGCTAGGCGCTTTCCGAACAAGCCCTTGACGCCCTGGCAACCCAACGATATAATTGGGTTGATGGTTCCGGACTTCGATAGCCGGGGTAACCTGCCGCCCGGTGTTCACAGTGCCACCTGGACGGAGTTTATCGAACGATTTGGGTACACCGCCCATCGCCGAACGCTTATTGACGGGATCCGGAGCGCTATTCTGCCCTTGAGAGCGGCGGGATGCAGCACGATCTACATCAATGGCAGCTTCGTAACGGATAAGGCGGCGCCGCTGGACTTCGACGCGGCATGGGCGACGGAAGGGGTGGATCTGGAGCGCCTCCTGGCGTTGGTGCCGGTCTTTTTCCGGTTTGAGAACAAGCGGGCTGCCCAGAAGGCGAAATTTGGCGGCGAGTTCTTTCCGTCGACCACAACGGCAGGACCCGCCGGCCGGACTTTTCTGGAATTCTTTCAAATCGACCGGGGCGGGCGTGCGAAGGGGATTGTACGTATCAACCTCGAGGACATCGCGCTATGATTCAGAACGAACGCGAATACCGCATCACGAAATCGCAGGCGGAGAAGTTCGCCCGGGCGCTGGAAGGATTTGGCGCGAATGGCGCCAGCGATTTGCCCCTGGCGGAACTGCAACGGTCTGCCCTGGCGAGCCAGTTGGACGAACTTCGCGAGCAACTGGCGGAATACGACGCCCTGAAGTCCGGCGGGATTCGGGAGATTGCCGTTCATTCCCTTGAGGAGTTGCCGCTTGCCCTGATTCGCGCCCGTATTGCGACGGGCCTTAGCCAGAAGCAACTCGCGGAACGCCTGGGCCTGAAAGAACAGCAGATCCAGCGATATGAATCCAGTGCGTTTGCCGGGGCCAGTCTGCACCGGCTGCAGGACATTTCCGGGGCGCTGGGGTTGCGGATAACGGGCGCGATCCACCTGTCAGCGCCGGTTCCGCGTTGAACCGCGCCATCGGTAGATCGGCCTTGCGAGCCAGCGGGTTACGCGCGCCCGCTCGGGGCTTTCCGCCGCCCAGGCCTGACCCGCGAGCGGCGTGCGGAGATCAACCTGGTTGCGCCCGGCCGCAATCCAGCCCCGTTTGACCATCAGATCCAAGTCATTCGTGGCCTGGAACGAGTAGCAGCCGTATTTGCAGGGCACGAAGGTGTAGTGGGGCGTGCCGGATTCCCGCACATAGAGGAAGAGTAGCTTTTGCAGGTCCAGCTTGCTCAGGCGCCCCCCGGCGGCATGGAGCAGGAAGAGGAGCAGTCGCCTGGCGGTGATAGACCGGATCCGCCGCGGAAGGCCATTCGGGCTCTCTGCAGGGCAATCGCGTTTAAACTTCCAACTCGAGCCGAGCGCCACATGAACCACCTTCCATGTTAAGAAGGGCGCGTGTTGGAGCGCTGGCATTTCGCCCGCGGCGAATCCCTGACCTTGCCGGCACAGATGCCGGCGCTCCAAGACGCTCACTATCGTTGATTCAAGGTTCCAAATCGACTCAAGTTTACGCCCATATAACGAGATCGAGTTTAAATGCGATTGCCCTGGGGCTCTCTGGGAACCGTGCGCTTGAATTTGTTGTGTTGTGCTAAACTTCGCGCGGGTTGATTGCTGCCTGGATCCCCTTCCTTGCAGGCGTTTCGTGTTGTTCCTCCGTGACCATTGTGCGCTATCAATCCGCCCTTATTCTGAATTCCTGTGGGATGCCTGTGTTCCGGGAGAACGTATTGATGAAGCGCTGGGCCTCGAGTATAACGGTTCTATTGGCGTTGCATGTGGCGATCGGCGGCACGGGTTGCCCCCCGCCCGGCACATCGGTTGCGGTCCCGAATCTGGTGGGGTTGTCTCAATCCGCGGCGGAGGCGGCGCTGGAGGAAGCGGGATTGATCCTCGGGCCGGTGTCCGAGGCCTTCAGCGATAGCGTTGCCGCCGGGCTGATAATCTCCCAGCGACCGTCCGCAGGCTCAACTGTCGCATCCGGAACCTCGGTGTCGATTACCGTTTCGCTGGGGCTTGAACCCGCTGTTGACGACGGGGAAGGTGTCCCGCCGCCACCGGTGGTGACGGCGCCGTCGCTGGAGACATCGGAGAACCGTATCCGGCTGACGGGCCAGACGATCGCGCGGGGGGCCATTCGTGTGAACGGTGGCGCCGCACTCGCCGAGACGTCCGCGGACGCCGGCGGCGCGTTTGCGCTGGAAGTCGCGTTGCGCCCGAACCGGAAGAATCAGCTGTTTGTCATTGTGCGAAACGCCCGCGGCCTGGAAAGCCCGCCCGCTGTCATTCAGGTCGTTCAGGACGCCGAGGCTCCGTCGCTGCATATCGACTTTCCGCCGGATGGCGCCACGCTGACGAACGAGTCGATAACGGTCGCGGGGCGCGTGTCCGACCTGCTCAGCGGGTTCATGGGGCTTGCCGTCGAGGTAAACGGCGCGCCCGCCGCCGTGGCGATCGGCATTGGATCCAATGGCACCTTCGACCGCCCGAACGTGCCGCTGGCCCCCGGCCTTAACCGCATCACGGCCGTGGCGACGGATGCGCTGGGCAATACCGTGGAGCGGGGGATTACCGTGACCCGGGTGGAGCCTGTTGGGACACGCCTGTCAACGGTTTCCGGGGACGGCCAGTCGGCGATGGTTTACAACCGGCTTCCTCAACCCTTGCGCGTTCGAATGATTCAGCCGGACGGCACGCCGTTTGCCGGGAAACTGGTCACGTTCCGGGTCACGCGAAGCAACGGCTTACTCGGCCCGCTTCCCAACGAGATCGACGCGCGCGCGCGCGCTGTCCAGGTGGCCACGAACGCGGATGGGGAGGCGGCGGTTTACTTCTGGATGGGCAGCGACGCCGGCTGCGGCAACAATCGGGTCGAGGTGACGAGCACGGACATCAGCGGCACGACTTTTTTCTGCGCGACCGCGTTGCCTGGCCCGCCCAGCCAGATCAATATTGGCAGCGGCAACTACCAGCGCGGGGAAGCGGGCGCGCCGCTTCCCGACCCGCTCCGGGTCTGGGTCAATGACGGCTGCAACGGGATAGGCGGTACTCGGGTCACCTTCACCGTGATTTCGGGTGGCGGGCGCGTTAACGGCCAGGAAAGCGTAACCGTGGAAACAAGCGCCACCGGGCACGCCCAGGTGAGCCTTGAGCTGGGGGCCCGCGGCGGAAACAATCGGGTCACCGCGACATTCGCTGAGAACCCGGGCCTCGCCGCCACCTTTGAGGCCTACGGTCAGAAACGAAACAGCACGTTGCCGACAACCTTCACCGGGGTCGTGATCGACAATGCGAGCCAGCCCATTGGGGGCGTTGGCTGCACCCTCCTGGTGAATAACACCACGCTTTTCTCCGGCGTCAGGACCGACGCCGAGGGCCGGTTCCACTTCGACGGCCTTCCCCCGGGACCAGCCCAGTTCTTTCTGGATGGTCTCCAGGCCACCGAAGTGGGTGGCGTGGCGGTCCCTCCGGGCTCGTTTCCCGGGCTTTCCTACAACCTTGTTATTGTTCCCAACGCCGCCAACAGCCTGTCCACGCCGGTGAAGCTTCCTCCGCTCAATCCGGCGAATGCCGTGCTATACGATGGATCCCGGGATATCACCCTGACCATCGCGGGCGTTGAGGGCCTCGAAATGCGCATCAAGGCCGGCAGCATGACCCGCCGTGACGGGACGCGCCCGAGCCTGGAATCGCCGCAGGTGGTGTCGCTGGACCAGGTCCACCACGATGCCGTGCCCATGCCCATGCCCGACGGCGTGGCGCCGCCCTTCGCCTGGACGTTGCAGCCCGCCAGCGCCACCTTCGACCCGCCCGTGGAAGTGATCTATCCCAATATCACCGGCCTCGATCCGGGCGCGATTGCCTACTTCCTGAGCTACAACCACGACAATGAGCAGTTTGATATCGTGGGTTCGGGAGCGGTCAGCGAGGATGGGAGCGTCATCCAGTCCGATCCGGGAAGCGGGCTCACCATTTCCGGCTGGGGCGGCAACTGCCCGCCCTATGCCGTGACCGGCGATGTTAACGAGAAATGTCCAGACGAGGACTGGGGCCCGAACGGCTGCGGTTCGCCGACAGTAGAGACGCCGGTTCCCATTCCGCAGAACGTTGTGGTGCCGGGCCTCCTGGGGCCGGGATACTACGTGCCCTTGCATCCCGCGTGCGACAACCACGATATCTGCTATGCAACCTGCGGGAAGACCCAGACCGAATGCGACCTAGACTTCCTGTCGGATCTGCTCAAGCAATGTGACCAATACATCCCCGCGCTGGATATCGTGGCGAGGAACCGGTGCGCCGTGGTTGCGGCGGCGTACACGACGGCTGTTGCCACCTTCGGCGAAGAGGCGCACCGGACCTCCCAGGAGCGGCTGCAGGAATGTGGAAAGTGCGGCAAGGCCGGCGGGCCGGGCGTCAAACAGGATTCGCTAGAGTCGCTCTACGAGGACTATGACCGGGATCTCATGCCGGATGAGTGGGAGCTGGAAATGGGCCTCGATCCCAGCACGCCGGCGGACGCCTTCCTGGACCCGGATGGTGATGGCCTTCCGAATTTCTACGAATTCCTGATGGGAACGGATCCCCTGCTGGCGGACACCGATGGCGACGGGATTGACGATTTCCAGTTCACGATCGCGCTGCAGCCCGAGTTGCCGGACCGGCTTGACCCCACCTGGCGCCTGAGCCTGCTCGGCCAGGTGGTGACGCCCGACGCGGCGGGCATCTTCCGCTTCAGCAATGTGTCCGCTCCCGACGAATTTGGTCCCGAGGGCCCCGGGACGCCGCCCGATTTTCTGAGCGACGACTTCGCGCGGATTACGGGGATCTCCAGCACGGTACGTGGGAACCGGTACGTGTACAGCCCCCCGTTTCGCATACCTCAAGGTGAGACCGTGGAGATTGATACGAACGCGCTGATCTTTTCCAACAGCCCGCCGCCGGTACCGCAGTCGATTCATCTGGGGGCGGCGTCCGCCTTGCTGGAAGTGGGCGTATCAATACCGCTGGCCACCATCGGCGTGCTTCTCGACGGCAACGAACTCGACGTCACGACCGTGGAGACCGGGACAACCTACCGCGTGAGCAATTCCGGCGTGGCGCGCGTGGACGATCAGGGCATACTCACCGCCCTGGCGCCCGGTGTCGTGTTGGTTACCGCAACCAACAGCGGCGCCACGGCGATCAAGCGCTTCGAGGTGGCGCGGGGGCTCCGGGATGCCCGAATTCAGGGCTTTGTGCGCCAGCCCGATGGGGAGCCCGCTTCCGGGGCGCGGGTATCGTGCGCCATTGGCGGCGCGATAACGGACGCTACGGGATTCTTTGAAATCAGCGGCGCAACCGGCGCCAGCGTTTCCGAGTTAACCGTTTTCGTCGACTGGGAGGGCGATGCCGCCTTCGGCGCCGCCAGCCGCACGGTGGCGCTCTCCGAGGCCGGCGTGTCGGACGCGGGTATACTGGTCCTGGAACTGGCGGATCCATCGCTTCTCGTGCGATGGACCGGTGGGAACTCCGGGCGGTGGGATGACCCGGCCAACTGGAGTTCCGGCGCCGCGCCGGGACCGGGCGCCATCGTGCGCCTGGGATCGCCGGAAGAACCGATCAACGTGACTGTCGAGTCATTTACGCGGTGGGAAGACATGCGTGTGCTTGCGGGGCAAAGCCTCGTTACCGTTACCGGCAGCGGATGGCTCCAGATTTCGGGTGAAACCCGCTATGAGGGTACGTTGCTGCTCCAGAGCCAGGCCAGGCTCGTCGTGTCCGGCGGCGATACGGTCTTCCAACTGGATGGCGACATCGCGCCGATAGCGGGCGCCATACCCGGCGGGCAACAGATCTACATTGAAAACGGCGCGCTTGCCGAAATCGGGCGCCTCTCGGGAAGTGCGGATCACCGCCTGGCGCTCAACGTAAGCGCTCCGGGAAGCCGCGTGGTTATTACCGGGCCGGGAGATCTGGAAAACAGTCAGATCGCCATTTCAGGAATACTGTCCCTGCCGCAGGTGGGCGAGATGACATCCACATCGATCACCGTTTCCTTCGGCGGTCACGTGGACGCGCCGATACTGGAAGCCGCAGCGGGGGCTGAGGACCGCGTTGACCTGATTCAGGTGCTTGATGGCAGCACGTTTTCGGCGCCCGGACTCCGCTCCCTGGTGAACATGGGTCTCGTCGCAACAAACGGCGGCGCGCTGGAGTTTCCCCTGTTGACTGAATTCAGGGTAAACTACGGATGCGGCGATGTATTCATCTCGGCCAATGGTGTTCGCTTCCAGGATGGGCGCCGCAGCTCGATATCGCTGCCGGCGCTCGAACACATTGAGTATTCCCCGTCATTCCCGTTCTGCACCGGATTTCTCGTGTTTGCCGGCAGCGGGGCCCGGGTGGATTTGCCGATGCTATCGGAGTTCACCCTCGGTTCCAATGTCACAAGCCATCATACGTTTCGCGTGTCTGGCGAGGGATCCGAGCTGGCTGTTCCATCGCTAACCTCGCTCGGCGACACCCTGGCCTTCTACGTGGAGACCGGGGGCGTGCTGACTTCCCCGAACGTGACCGAACTCCTGGGCAATGTCCAGGTGCTCGCGGGCAGCTCACTCGCCCTGCGCCAGGTTGTGCGCGCGCGGGGAAGCGCGTTTACGGTTTCGGGCGCGCTGGATCTGCCCGCCCTGGCTGAACTGGAGGCATGCACGATTAACCTCGCGGGCAACGGGCGATTTTCGCTTCCGGAGGCGCCCGGCTCCACCGACACGAGCATCACCGCCACGGGAAACAGCGTTCTCGAAATCCCCAAACTCGCGTATCTGGCGAGCGAGGGCGTCACGCGCACCATCTCGGTTTCCGAGAACGCGTCCATCCAGGCGCCCGCGCTTTCTTCACTGCGGAACATGAAGCTCACCTCGAACACCGGGGGGCAGCTGACATTTCCCGCGCTGGAGGAGTTTGCGTTCGACGCGGCGTGCGCCGATCAGGTTATCAGCGCAAGCGGCGTATATGCGGCGGATGGAAGGCCCGGCGCCGTGTCGCTTCCCCGGCTGGAGGAGATTGTGTACGAGGCCCCCGCCTATTGCGGCGGGATCACCATCTGGGCCAACAGTGGCGCCGTGGTGAATCTGCCTGCGCTCGTGGCGGTGTCCCGCAATCTGGAGACCCCGTATGACCAGGTATTTCGCGCCTCCGGTGCGGGCAGCCTGATCGATGTATCCTCCCTGGAGGTGCTGGAACGCGGATTGGCCTTCTATCTGGAAAGCGGCGGAACCATACTCAGCCCGAACCTCACCGATGTGGCGGGCAATCTGACCATTCTGTCCGGGTCCGAGGCCGATCTGCCCGGGGCGACCCGCATTGGCGGCCAGATAGTCCGTGTCGGGGGCGTTCTCCGGTTGCCCGCGCTTCAACGCCTCGACAACGGAACGGTTGAGCTCACCGCGACGGGGCGGATCGATGCGCCCGAGCTTTCGGAGATAACCGACACCAACGTGTCGATATCGGGAAGCGCCGCATTCGATGCGCCCCTGCTCCAGACCGTGAGCGGCGGCCCGGACCGCACGCGCGCGATTACGGTAAATGGCGACGGCGTGTTCCTCGCACCGGCCCTTGTATCGCTCGTTAACGTAAGATTGACCGCGAACAGCGGGGGATGGATTGAATTGCCGGCGCTGACCGAGTTCTTCTTCGATGCCGGATGCGGCGATCAGATCGTCCTTTCCTCCGGCGTGCATGCCGCGGACGGGGCGCCCAGCCTGGTATCGCTTCCCGTGCTGGAGGAGATCGCCTTTCTCGTGCCGCCCTATTGTGGCGGATTCACGATTTGGGCCACCGCGGGCGGCGTCGTCGAGCTACCGATGCTGGCGGCGCTGGAGCGCACGGCGGAGAACCCCCACGACCATGCGTTTCGAGCGTCGGGCGCGGGGTCCTTGCTGGACTTGCCGTCCCTGCCGGCGCTCGGCGGCGGATTCAGCCTCTATCTGGAGCATGGGGGAACCGTGAACGCCCCGGCGCTGTCGCTGGTTCAGGGGAATATATCGGTGGTGGCCGGTTCCGAGGCGACGTTGCCCGCCGCAGAGACCCTGGACGGGGTTGTGCTGACTGTAAGCGGGCGCCTGAGCCTGCCGGCCCTGACTACGCTCAACCGGTGTACCGTCAACCTCTCGGGCGACGCCATGCTGGAGCTGGATATCCTGGCGTCAATGGCCCACACGTTGCTGAATATCGGCGGGAACGCGGTCGTCGACGCGCCGAATCTGGCCAGCGCCGCCGCTGCGGCGGACGGGAACGGCGCGATTTCGGTCTCGGGCGGTGGAGCATTTCTCGCCCCGCAATTGTCGTCGCTGGTGAATATGCGCCTATCGGCTTCGTCCGGGGCCGCGATCGAACTCCCGGCCTTGACCGAGTTCCGGTTCGACGGGGTTTGCGGCGGCCACATCATCAACGCGCAGGCGGCGGCGCCGAACGGCGATCCAAGCCTGATCGCCCTGCCGGCGCTTCAGACACTGATCGTTCTCGCGCCCCCGTTTTGCGCCGGGTTTACGGTCAGCGCAGTCAGTGGCGCCCAGGTGGACCTCTCGCTGCTCTCGACCATCATCCTGAATACGGAGAACGCCTACAACAGCGCTTTCAGCGCTTCTGGCGCGGGATCCCGAATCGATCTCCGGGCCCTGGCCACGGCGCCCTCGCTGGTCTTGTTTCAGGAACCGAACGGCGGCGTCATTGTCCGCCCCGCAAAAGAACAGGCCCGGCTGGATACTGAGGGTCCGCTCGGCACGGGCCCCGTGACCACGCGCGCGCAAGATACGGCCCAATATGCCCTCGCTGCGCCACCACGCCTGAGCAATGTCCGGCCCGCGCATGCGCGCGAGGCCGCCCGGAGAGATTGACCCATGCGACTTCGGTATTGGGCATTCATCGCGGTTATCCTGCTAGCCGTCGCGCCGGCTACAGGCGCGCAAACCCACTCCGCGGCGCGCACCTGGAACGAGGAGCTGCTCTCCGCCATCCGGCGGGACCAGGCGCGGCCTACGGTGCATGCGCGGAACCTGTTCCACGTGTCCATCGCGATGTGGGACGCCTGGGCGGCGTATGATTCCCATGCGCGGAACTATCTCATTGACGAGAAGCGCTCGGCGGCGGACCCCGACGCGGCGCGATCGGAGGCCTTGAGCTACGCGGCCTACCGGATACTGCGGGTGCGCTTCGCGAACTCGCCCGGTGCGGTGGCGTCGCTGGCCGCCTTTGACGCCCGGATGGATGCGCTCGGATACGATAGGACCTTTGAGTCGACCGAGGGCGACTCGCCCGCCGCGCTGGGCAATCGGATTGCGGCGGCGGTGCTGGCCTTCGGACTGGCGGACGGATCCAATGAGCAGGGCGGCTACTCGACCACGAACGGCTATCTGCCCGTGAACGAGCCGCTGGTGGTGGCGCTCCCGGGCACGGAAATGGTCGATCCGGACCGGTGGCAGCCGCTGGCGCTGGAATTCTTCATCGATCAGGCGGGCATTGTGCTGGGCGGTTTTCCGCCCCACCTGACGCCCCACTGGACCGACGTAACGCCGTTTTCCCTCCTGGAATCCGACCGCGCGCCCAACACCCACTTCGACCCCGGGCCGCCGCCCTACCTCCTGGGCGAGGGCAGCGAGGAATTTATCGCGAACACGGTGCACATCATCGAAGTGAGCAGCTACCTCGATCCCGATGATGGCGTCTTCATCGACATTTCGCCCGGCGCGCGCGGCAACGCGCCGCTGGGGACCTACGACGGTCCGGGCCACGCGCTGAATCCGGTGACGGGTGAACCCTACGCGCCGAACGTCGTGAAGCGCGGCGACTACACGCGTATCCTCGCGGAATTCTGGGCAGATGGTCCCGATTCCGAGACGCCGCCGGGTCACTGGAACACCGTGGCGAACTACGTCTCCGATCACCCGCAGTTTGAGAAGCGGATAGGCGGCGCGGGGCCGGTGGTGGACGATCTGGAATGGGACGTGAAGCTCTATCTGGTGCTGAACGGCGCGTTGCACGACGCGGCGATCTGTGCCTGGGGGGCCAAGGGCTTCTACGATACATCCCGGCCCATTTCCCACGTGCGCTATATGGCGGGACTCGGCCAGTCCAGCGAACCGGAAGCGCCGGACTACCATCCGCTCGGCCTGCCTCTGGTTTCCGGCCTGATCGAACGGATCACGGACGAATCCAGCGCCCGAGGCGAGCGGCACGCTCATCTGTCCTTTCATCGTGGAGAACTGGCGGTTTTCGCGTGGCCCGGCGCCCCGTTCAATCCGGAAACCCAGTACAGCGGCGTGCGCTGGCATCGTGCGCGCGATTGGGTTCCCTACCAGCGGCCCACGTTTGTCTCGCCGCCGTTCTCCGGCTACGTTTCGGGCCACAGCACCTTCAGCCGCGCCGCGGCGGAGGTTTTAACCGCGATCACGGGCTCCGAATACTTCCCCGGCGGCATGGGCGAGTTCTTGGCGCCCCGGAACGATTTCCTGGTGTTCGAAGCGGGTCCGAGTGAAGATGTAGTCCTCCAGTGGGCCACCTACTACGACGCCGCCGACGAGTCGGGACTTTCCCGCATCTACGGCGGCATCCACCCGCGCCACGACGACATCCCCGGGCGCATCATAGGAAGTGAGGTCGGAGCGCGCGCGTGGGCGCATGCGCAGGCGTACATTGGCGTGACGGCGGCTGAGGGCGAAGGCGAGGGTGAAGGGGAAGGTGAAGGAGAAAAGATCCCGGTCAACTGCCAGGCCCTTCCGGGCGATTCATCCCGCCATCCCGGGAGCGATCTGGCGCTTATCGGATTACTCGTACTTTTTCTCTCCGGAGTGCGCCTTCGGCGCGAGGAACGCACCGGGTTATGACTGTAGGCGAGGGTGTATCGATGCGCCCCAAGCCCGTTCCGCGCGGGGGCGTTGCCGGCTATTGCGCTGTGCTCGTGGACCAGGACACAAGGAGGTCCCAGTCCTCGGCGCTTCGGTCCCCGGACTCGGCCACGGCCAGGTACGCCGCCAGGACCGCGCGCGCGGCGCCCAAATCCCCCTGTTCCGCGAGCATACGCGCCCATTCAGCCTGGGACGCATGCCCGGGATCGATAGCGTCCGCCTCGCGGTACGCCTCGCGGGCCGCGTTGTAATCGCCGGCGCGATACGCGATGCGCCCGAGCATCGCGGCAGCGTCCGCCCGCGCGCGCGGGTCCGTTCCCGCCTCGTCCCGCCACCGCTCCGCCACTGCGCGCGCCTCGGCGTCGCGATCCAGCGCCAGCAGGGTCTCGGCGAGCGGACCGTAGCCGTTCAGGCTGCGGTGCGGGCCGGTTTGCGCGCGTTGGAGATGGGGCAGGGCCTCCGCATAACGCCCGAGCCGCATCAAGACGACGCCCGCGCGCTTCTCGCAGTGGTTCCGGTTCTGTGGGCCGTGAAACCGCCCGGCAAGCGCACGCTGGTAGTGCGCCAGCGCCGCTTCCAACGCGCCCGCGGCCTCGTCGCGCGCCGCACGCTCCTGCGCGATTTCGCCCAAGCCCTCGGCCATCCCGGGCAGCTGCGCATCGCTCCAGCGCAGATACCACAGACTCCCGGGAACAAAAAGCCCGGTAAGAACCAGGGCCATTCCGCAGACGATCCATGGAAGCCTCTTGTCGAAGCGAGACTTGTTCATGGCGCGCCCCCCGCACCCCGGTCGAGCGCCGCGCGCGCTGACGCCAAGGGCGCCGCGTAGGGATGATCCGCCGGAAGCGAACGCGCCAGCGACTCGAAAAGAAAAGCCGCCGCTTCCGTCTCGCCCGAATTCGCCAGCGCGCGCGCCAGCTGCCAGCGGTGCGCCAGGGGCGCATCCGGCAGGCGGGCAGCCTCCCGCGCAAGCGCCAGCGCCGCGTCCGGTTGATCAAGCGCCTCGAGCGCCCGCGCGCGGTCGTAGAGCAGTGCGCCCGACGCATGCGGCGGCAGGTGCGACGCCGCCTCGGACAACAGACGCTCCGCCTGGCCCGGCGCCCCCGCCTCGAACCAGGCCCCGCCCAGATCGGCGAGCACCGGCGCCAGCCGGGCGTCGGGCAGCGCCATCGCGCGGACGCGCCCCTCCAGCGTGCGGACCAGCGATTGATAGACGGACGCATCCGCCCCCATACGCGCGCCGCCCGGAACGGTCGCCAGCGTCTTCAGCAACGCGGCGGACGCTTCCGCCAGCGGGGCGAGTTCCGAACCCGCCAGCGCGGCGGCCATCCTGCCGATCACCTCGGGTGCGTGGCCTCCGGGGATGCGCGCCGCCATTGCGGGCAGCGCTGACGCACGGCCCCCTTCCTCCACAAGCGTAAGCCACGCCCCCCAGAGCGCAAGCTGCTCTGGATTCCGCTCCAGGACTTCTTCCAGCACCGCGCGCGGCACGTCCAACACGCCCGGCTCAAAGGGCGCCTCCGCGATGCGGGCCGCCCATATCGATGCGGCTTCCGTATCCGATTCCGCGCCGGCCAACTGGTGTATCAACGCCTGCCGGTAACGCGCCGGCCAGCCGCCACCCGCGCGCGACGCGGCGTCCCGAAAACGATCCCAGTACGCCGGAATCCCCGGGGCCTGCGCCACCGCCCGCGCACCGGCATCGGCGGCCTGTTCCCACGCCGTCAGTTGAGCGTAGGCCGAAGCCAGCGCGGCGTTCACGTTCACATCGGTCGACGCGCCCAGCATACGCGCGTGTTCGAAGGCCGCCGCCGCCGCCCGCCACTCCTCCGCCACGCGGGAGTCCTCCGCGCGGCGGTACGCGATCCAACCGATCATCTCCCAGGCCTCGGCTAGTGCGGGGACACGTTCGAGGGCCGTGCGCGCCGCCTGTTCGGCCGTCTGCAGCGCTTCCGCACGATCCGCGCCGTTCCGCCGCGCAGCCAGCCGAATGTGCGCACGCGCGTATTGAACATGCAATCGCGGAAGATCGGGAAACAGCGTCAGGGCGCGCTCGTACGCCGCCAGCGCCGCTTCAACATGACCCCGCGCCAGCGCTGCGTCGCCCGCGAGCATCGAAGTCCGAAAATCCCACGGCGTATGGCGCGCGGCGCCCGCCAGGTACGCCGACGCCGCCCGCGCGGACTGCTCCGCCGCGTCCACGTGTCCCGCAGCGCGCTGTTTGCGCTCCCACGCGATCGCGCCCCGGGCTCGCTGTTGCAGGGTCTCCGCCTGAAACTGCCGCCAGGCCCCGAACGCCAGGGCCAGCGCGAGCAGAATGGCAAGCGGCGGCAGTACGCGACGGCCGCCACGCAACGCGCCGCCCGATGGGCCACCATGCTGAACCGCAAGCACGAAGAACAACGCCGCGCTCGCGGGGGCGTGCAGGTTAAAGCCTGTGCAGGCGTCAACTGCCACCGCGACCACCGACGCCGGCGCGGCCACGAGCAGGGCGCGCTCCCGGGCCGCGCCAAAGCGAGGGTGCGCGAAGGCCCCGGCCACCGCCGCCAGGAACAGCGCGATCAGCGCCGCCAGGCCCGGCAGCCCCGACTCGGCGGCTGCTTCCAGCCATTCATTGTGCGCGTGGAAATTGCGCCGGTTTTCCAGCGCGTACCACAGCGATTCGAATTCCGTCCAACGCCCGACCGCGTGGATGGCGTAGCCGCCGGGTCCGACGCCCGTCCACGGGTGATCGAGGAAGATCGCGGCCGCGCCGCGATACCCGTGCAGCCGGAGTTGCAGCGCGCTGTCGAGCGAAAGCCGGGGCGCCAGCACGACGGCGGCAACCGCCGCCAGGAACAGCGCGAGCACGGCCCCCGAAAGCGCTCCGAGTCCGGCGCGGGCGGACGCCACGCCCCGCGCGGACATGAAGACGTATATCGCCGCGAACAGGCCCGCCATGGTCAGCGCTGCCAGCCCACCGCGCATCCCGCTCGCGTACAGATGCCACAGGAGCAGGGCCCCCGCGACGCCATACAGCGCCAGCGCGGAAACGCGCCGGCGGCGTCTCCACGCATCCGCCACCAGCCCCGCGCAGAGCACAATCGCAATAACAATGGTGTGGCCGGCGAGGTTCGGGTTTCCGAAGGTCGCCGGAAGCCCGCGGTACTCCTCCACGCTCCGGTCGGACCACGGGAAGGGGTCCAGGCCCCAATGCTGCGCGAGGCCGTAGAGGCTCGAGAGCGCCGTGGCCGCGACAATCGCCCGGAAGAGTAACCGCAGATGCCGGGGCTCGGGAAAGGCCTGGTGGATCACGAAAGCCAGCAGAGCAAACACGCACCGCGGCAGGGTGGCGGCGTAACCGCGCGCGGGCGTCTCCGATAGCAGCGCCGCCACAAGCTGCGCCGCCAGGAACACAAGCATCAGGAGCAGCGCCGCGTTTGGCGGGCGCACGGGGAGCTGGCCGCGCGCCGCGCCCACGGCCCAGATCGCGCAGAGCACCAGCGCCGCGACCGCGCTGACGAGCACCTTGATCGGGGCGGCGGGGTCTTCGGTGTAGGGATACAGCGCCAGCACGAGAGTGAAGACCCAGACCACGGTAAGCCCGCGAATCCAGCGAAAGTAGCGATTGTCCGGCCCGGGCGCGATCATTCGCTCGCCCCGCCGGAATCCCCCGCGAGAGCGCGTGCGGCTTCGAGGACCGAGCCCTCCTCCGGCACGATCGCGCAGGCCAGCCGCCCGGCCCCCGACACGCGGCGCCGCGCGATCAGCACCGGCGCCGGTATAGCCACCCCGAATTGCGGAAAGCACCAGCCCTGATCGGGCGCCCGCATGCCCGATACCAGGTTGATCGCCTCCGCGCCGGCGATCACCACCACGATCGCGCCGCCGTTCCACGCAATACGCCAGGCGCTGCACGCAGGCGGAAGCGGCGCGCCCGATTCGCGCGTGACCGCGCAATCCGGATGCAGGTGAAGGAAGGCCGCTACATACATCTCTTCCCGCGTGTGCACCGTGTCCTCGATCCGCCACCATCCGCGCGGATCCCACGCGAACTCGCGCGAATGGCGCGGCCCGTGCAGGCAGCGGTACGACGCGCGCAGACGATGCGCGGCGGGATCCCACGCCTCCACCACGGCGTGCACCCGGCGCGCAATCCGGAATACCGACCAGTGCTCGTGCTGATCGCGCCCGCCGATTTGCAGCGTATTGTGCGCGGTCGCGCCCCGGCAGTAATTGCGAAACTCGCTC
The DNA here is from genome assembly GCA_019637335.1 of Candidatus Hydrogenedentota bacterium. NCBI lineage: Bacteria > Pseudomonadati > Candidatus Hydrogenedentota > Candidatus Hydrogenedentota bacterium. Next base: position 157,794 of record JAHBVV010000008.1, read on the forward strand.
TCGGCGTAGCCGTGCGTTCCCGAATTCACGAGCACGCGCTGCGCGCCCACGCTGAATTCAAAGCTGAGCAAATCGCTGTGGGCGTGTCCCGGCTGGCTGTCGAGCATGGCCTTCCCCGCCTTGGCGATCAGGAGTCCGCTGCCGCCACCCGGATCGATCCTGTAGATCCCGCTCTCGGGCCAGGCCCGGGTCCCTTCGCGGCGGGGCGGTGGCGGAAAACAGGTCTCGGCGAGCGCGATCACATCCAGCGCTGGCAACCCCTCGTCCGCCGCGCCATCGTTGAACTGCGCGCAGCGCCCGTCCCCGTGCAGCAGCCCGCGCAGGAAATCGATAGCGCCGCCGCCCGCCCGGACAAGCCACCCCGGCGCGGGATCCAGCGCGGCGGAGAGCACCGCGAGGTCCGCGAGCGCCTGCGCGTGGTACATCGGGCTGCGCTCGGCGTGCCCGCCGTCCGGCAGGAACTGCGCGGCGGCTTCCCGCTCGAGGAGGGCCACGCCGGTGCGCCGGTGCGGGCTGCCCAGCAAGGTCCCGGCGGCGGCCAGGGCGCACGCGTTTTTCAGGAGGTGGTTACCGCGAAGATCATACTCGAGACACCGCCGGAGGCAATCCAATTGCGCGTGCATGCGCTCCCGGATCAAGACGTCGTCCCAGCCATATACCGAAACGACAAGCGACCAGTTCAAAAGCCGCTCGGACAGCGGGTACGCATCCCACGCCGGCGTTTCCGGGCGCGCGTTGCGTTCGGCCCAGTCGATCATCCAGCCGCGAACGCGCTCGGCCTCGGGACCCGACGGATCGGGCTGGAGCAGCGCGATATCCCGCGCATACGCGAACCCGTGCAGGTGGTACAGCCACAGTTTGGAGACGTCGAGGCCGCTCCAGCGCGGGCGCGAACTCTGGACCGTCTTGTTCAGGAACGTGAAGCGGCCGGACAAAAACGCGGCGACCCGATCCGGATCCGGCGGCGCGGCGGCGGACCAGCGCCGCGCCAGATCCCGCAGGCGCGCCTGGGCCGCTTCGTCCACTGGCGGCAGCGGGCGGGGTGCGCTATACTGGCGCGCGTGGCCGCTGCGGAGACGGTATCGCAGCCGCCAGTAGAGTTGTAATGGCGTCAGGTGGCGTATCGTATGCGCGTACAGAAGGACCCGCTGCAAGCCTGGCGCCATGGATGACTCCCCGATTGTTCGCCTCGCCATGACTCTAATCGGGAAACCCTGAACCGTTCAACTGGAAGCCCGCGTGCGGATATTGTTCTTCTGCCAGTACTTTCCCCCGGAAATGGGCGCGCCCGCCGCGCGCACCCACGAGCACGCGCGGCGCTGGGCCTCACAGGGCCACCAGGTCACCGTGCTCTGCGGCCTGCCCAACCACCCCGATGGCGTCGTGCCGCCGCAATACCGGGGAACCTGGCTCTACCGGGAGGAGATCGACGGCATCCGCGTGCTGCGCTGCTGGTTCTTCATCGCGCCCAACCGCGGCGTCCTCAAGCGCTGCCTCAGTTTCTTGTCCTTCATGATCTCCTCCATCCTGTTCGGCGTCTTCGCCACGGGAAAATGCGACGTCGTCGTCGGGACCACCCCGCAGATGCTCTGCGCGCTCGGCGGCTACCTCGTCGCCTGCGTGAAGCGGCGTCCCTTCGTGCTCGAAGTGCGCGATCTCTGGCCCAAACACATCGTCGACCTGGGCACGATCACCAATCCCTGGATTATCCGGGGCCTGGAGCGCCTGGAGATGTTCCTCTACCGCAAGAGCCGCGCCGTGGTGGCCGTGGCCGAGGCGTCCCGCCAATACATCGAGGACCGGGGCATCCCCCCCGAAAAACTCCATACCATCACCAACGGTGTGGACGAAAACTTCTTCATCCCCCACGAAAAGAACGGCATCCGGCGCGATCGCGGCTGGAGCGACAAGTTCGTCGTCCTCTACATCGGCACCCACGGCCTCTCCCAGGGCCTCGCGACCATCCTGGACACCGCGCGGATGCTCGCGGAGGACCCGCGCTTCCACTTCGTCTTCGTGGGGAGCGGCGCCGAATGGCGGGCGCTGGAAGAGGCCGCCGCGGCCCGGGGCCAGCGCAACGTCGAATTCCTCCCGCACCAGCCAAAGGCCAGCATGCCGGCGTTCTACGCCGCCGCCGACGTGTGCCTCGTGCCCCTGAAGAAACGCGACGTCTTCCGCTACAACATCCCCTCGAAAATGTTCGAGATCATGGCCTGCGCGCGACCCATCATCCTCGGCGCCACCGGGCAGGCCCGCCAGCTGCTCGAAGAAGCCGGCGCCGGTGTCGCCGTCGAGCCCGAGAATCCAGCCGCCTACCGCGACGCCATCGTCCATCTCGCGGAACATCCGGATCACTGCGAAGCCTTCGGCGCCAGCGGCCGCGCCCACGTCGTGGCCCACTACACCCGCAACAGCAAGGCCGACGCCTTCCTGGCCTGCCTCGAACGCCTCGTCCACCCGGCGCAGGACGAAGAAAAGGCGTAACATTTCAGCCGCCTGACGCAGCGCCTCCCCTGGACCGCACTATTTGCCCACGGATAACGCAGGGCAGCCTCTCGCCGCAACCAAAGATAATGATCACCACGAAGGGCACGAAGACCACGAAGAAGAGAAGATAGAGAAGGAGTGGTATTCACGCATAGGCGCGATAACGCAGCTGAGTTGGCGCAGGTTCTATATCTGGTTGAAGAGAGAGAACCACGTAACACTTTAGCGGAACGAAGTAAAGTGGTCAAACCAGAGCGACTTGCTGAATAAAGGCGACGTGCAACTATGGAGCGCCGGCGGCTCGCCGGCAAATTGCGCCTCCGGCGCAAGACAGCGTTCTGGAAATGCTACCGTCGCATCAGAAGCCGCGTGTTGTCGGAGGACTGCGGCAACGTGTTCTTGCACCTTCGGTGCAATGCCGGCGGGCCGCCGGCGCTCCATGCAATCCGGCTCCATTGGTAAGAGCACATACTGCTTCGTACTTCAGATGGCTAAAGTGTTACAGAACCACGAATTCACACGAATGGACACGAATGAACATTTGAACCGGGGGACAATATACCGGATCGCCAGAAACATATCGACGGATTTCTTCGGCCCGCTCAAACCAGTCGTCCTCACTTGATTTTTCTGTGTTCTTTGCGCTCTTTGTGGCTCGAAATCCAATCCCCGCCTGCCGGGGTTATATTCCGACCGGCAATGGTGTAGAATTGCCCGCTGTGACCGCCGCCGTCCGGAATTTCGCGCGCGCCCGGGAAGCGAAGCGCGCGATGACGCCGGGCGTCAACCCAGCGGTCCTCCGTAACCTCCAAGGAGCACAGGTAATGAGATTTGGTTGTCGTCCCCTTTCTTTTCTGCTCGCGCTGGCCGCATTCGCCGGCGCCGCAAGCGCGCCGGCGCAGTTCCATTTTGAGCCAGGCGACCATATCGCCTTCCTCGGCAACAACCTGGCCGACCGCATGCAGCATCATGGCTGGCTGGAAAGCTACCTGCACAGTGCGAACCCGGACAAGAGCCTGGTGATCCGCAACCTGGGCTTCTCCGGCGACCAGGTGGCCCTCCGCCCGCGCAATGAAAACTTCCCCAGCCAGGATTTCTACCTCCGGCACATCGGCGCGGACGTAATCTTCGTCTTCTTCGGCTACAACGAGTCCTACAGCCGCGATCCCGAAAAGTTCAAATCTGAGCTGCGCGCGTTCATCGATGAATTGCAGGCCAACCAGTACAACGGCGAATCCGCGCCGCGGATCGTGCTCTTCTCCCCCATCGCGCACGAGAATCTGGAATCGCCCAATCTCCCGGACGGCAACGAAAACAACCTCTGGCTCTCGATCTACACCGACGCCATGGCCCGCGTCGCCGCCGAGAAGGGCGTCGGTTTCGTCGATATCTTTGCGCCCTCCCGCGATCTTTACGCGCAGAGCGGTGCGCCGCTCACGATAAACGGCGTCCACCCGAACAGCGACGGCAACCGGGCCATCGCGCGGGCCATCCTGGCGGGCCTCGGCCAGCCGGTGGTCGAGGATCACATCGACACCATCCGCGCGGCCGTGCTGGAGAAAAACTGGTGCTGGTTCAACCGCTACCGCGCCACCGACGGCAACGACGTCTGGGGCAGCCGCTCCACCCTGACCTTCGTCGATGATCAAACCAATGCCGAAGTGCTCCAGCACGAACTCGTGATGCTCGACGTCATGACCGCGAACCGCGACCAGGTGGTATGGAGCGCGATCCGCGGCGAGTCGGTTCCGCCGGACGACAGCAACGTCCCGGACCCTGTGCAGGTCATCACGAATTTCGACAGCCGCCCCAACGGCGGCAACGGCTCGCTCGACTTCGTCCCCGCCGAGAAGGGCGTCGAAACGCTCACCCTGGCCCCGGGCATGAAGGCCAACCTCTTCGCCTCCGAGGCTCAGTTTCCCGAACTCGTCAACCCTGTGCAGATGGATGTCGACCCCCAGGGCCGCATCTGGGTCGCGGCGTGGCAAACCTATCCCAAGTGGCAGCCCGACCAGCCCATGCTCGACCAGCTCCTCATCCTGCCGGACGACAACCGCGACGGCGTGGCCGACCGGGCCATCACTTTTGACTACGTCCACAACCCCACCGCCTTCACCTTCTGGAACGGCGGCGTCATCGTCGCCTCCGCGCCCAACATCTGGTTTCTCAAGGACACCGACGGCGACGACAAGGCCGATCACCGCGAGATTCTCTTCAGCGGCATCGATTCGGCCGACACGCACCACGCCGCGAACAATTTCGACGACGGCCCCGACGGCTACGTCTACTACCAGCGCGGCGTGTTCCACGTGAGCAACGTGGAGACCCCCTGGTCGGTCGCGCACCTCTCCGGCAAGACCGGCATGTACCGCTTCAACCCGCGCACCTTCCGCTTCGCCTTCCACGCGGACAACTCGCCGAACCCGCACGGCGGCGATTTCGACTACTGGGGCTACCAGTTCGCCACCGACGCCACCTCCGGCCGCGCATTCCAGGTGCGCATGGACGGCGGGGGCGGCTATGAAATGCACGAGCTGCTGGAGAAAACCGTGCGCCCCGTGCCCTCCAGCGGCATCCTCTCCAGCCAGCACTTCCCCGAGGAAAACAACGGCAACTACATCATCCTCAACTCCATCGGCTTCCTGGGCATTAAGCAATACACGCTGGAATATAAGGAAGACGGGACCGTCTGGGGTACGGAAACCGACGACCTGCTTGTCTCCAGCGACGGCAACTTTCGTCCCGCCGATTTCGCCATTGGCGAGGACGGCGCGCTCTACGTCGCCGACTGGGCCAACCCGCTCATCGGGCACATGCAGCACAACATTCGCGATCCCAGCCGCGACCACAAGCACGGGCGCGTCTACCGTATCACCGTCGAAGGCCGTCCGCTCGAAGATCCGGCAAAGATCCACGGCGAGCCCATTCCCGCCCTGCTCGACGTGCTCAAGCACCCGACCAACAGCGTGCGCGTGCGCGCGCGGGCCGAACTCAGCGCGCACCCGACCGAGGCGGTGATCGCAGCCGCCGCCGAATGGATCAAGCAGTTCGACGGAACCAAAGCCGACGACGCGCACCACCTCCTGGAAGCGCTGTGGCTCCACCAGCAGCACAACGTCGTCAACGAAGGCCTCCTGACCGTGCTCCTGCACTCGCCGGAGCGCCACGCGCGCCACGCCGCGCAGCGCGTCAAGTACCAGTGGGAAATCGATGGCATGCTCGGCCGGAACGACGTTGTCGACATGTCGCACCACGCGCACATGGACCACTCCGCCGAGGACGCGGTCCGCGCCTCGCAGGATTTCCGCCGCCAGGCCCCCTCCCCGAACCCGAAGATGGACGGCGACACCCTGGTAATCCATATTCAGACGCTCAAAGAGCAGATGAAGTACGACCGCAGCGCCTTCGCGGTCGGCCCGGGCATGAAGGTCCGCCTCGTGTTCAAGAACCCCGACGCCATGGATCACAACCTGATCATGGTGCAGCCCGGCGCGACCGCCGAAGTCGCCATGGCCGCCATGATGCTCGGCGCCGAGGGCATCGCCAAGGGCTGGACCCCCGAGAGCAACAAGATCCTCTTCGCGTCCGAGATGCTGTCCATCGGCGAGGAAGAGACGATCGAGTTCGTGGCCCCGACGGAGAAAGCGATCTACGAATATCTCTGCACCTACCCCGGCCACTGGACGCTGATGAACGGCAAGATGCACGTGGTGGACGACCCGCTCAAATGGATGGCCGACAACAAGGCCACCACGGTGACCACGGGCGGCGCGCGGGTATTTGTGAAAGAGTGGACCGCCGCCGAACTGAAAGGCGCGCTGGGCGGCCTCGATTCCGGGCGCGACCTCGTGCGCGGAAAGCGCATCTTTGAGGAGGCCTCCTGCAACCAGTGCCACCAGACCGGCGAGGGCGACGCCCTCGTGGGGCCGGATCTCGCCGGCGTTCGCGACCGCCTCGACCCCGCCGCGCTTCTCGTGGAAATCCTCGAACCCTCCCACGTCATCAACGACGCTTACAAGTCCTGGCAGATCGAGATCGAAACCGACGACCTCCTCGCGGAGACCTCCATGGTCGGCCTCATCGCCGAGGAGACGGACGAATATGTCCGCATCGTCGCCAATCCGCTTCAGGATGCCGAAGGCGTGAAGATTCCGAAGGATCAGGTCGGCGAACGGACCGCATCGCCCCTCTCGGCCATGCCCACCGGCCTGCTCAACAGCTACCAGCGCGGGGAAATCCTGGACCTGATGGCCTATCTGCAATCCCTGAAGGCCGCCGAATAGGGAGGTTTGGCGCCCGGCCTGACCCATCATTCATCGGAATACGCAACGCGCGCGATCAATCCCGATCGCGCGCGTTTTCTATTCCGTAATTCTTTAGCGGAATGAAGTTGACTTGATTACTCCACGACACAAACCCGCCCCGCAACGGAAGGGCGGACCAATGGGAGCGCGGGCGGCCCGCCCGCATCGCGCCGAAGGCGCGAATTTGATCAACGGGGGTGGTCCGGGTACAGTCTTCCTCCCGATCAAATGTGCCGACATTGCGAACACGCTTTGCACCTCCGGTGCATTGCAGGCGGGGACGCCTGCGCTCCCAGCCTTGCGCGCTCTCCTCGTAGTGTCGCGGCAAGCTAGCAAAAAGACTGGCTCAACTTCAGACGGCTAAAGTATTACCATTTCCCAGACGTGCCGCGCGATCGCACCCGAAGGGTGCGTTCGTGCGCACGTGGCAACAGAAGCCCCACACCTCCAGCATAAACCCACACGCACCCTCACCACCCCAAACGTGCCGCGTGATCGCACCTGAAGGGGGCGTTCGTGCGCATGCGGCAGCAGGAGCCGGATACCTCCGGCATCAACCCGCACATGGTTCCGGCGCGCCCATCAGGGACCCCCGTACGCCGCCTCCAGCGCCGCAATATCCAGCCGGTCCATCGCCATGATCGCCTGCATCACGCGGTTACGGCGCGCGGGGTCCGGATCCCGCATCATGCGCCCCACCGCCGCCGGGACCACCTGCCAGGACAGGCCGTACTTGTCCCGCAGCCAGCCGCAGCGTTGTTTCTCGCCGCCATCCGAGAGGTTCTCCCAGAGATGGTCCACTTCCTCCTGGGTCTCGCAATGGAGGATGAACGAAACCGCCGGCGAAAACTGAAACATCGGCCCGCCATTGAGCGCCAGGAATTTCTGTCCCTGAAGCGTGAATTCCACCGTAAGTGCCGTCCCCGCCGGCAACGGCGCGCCCTCGCCATAGCGCACCACCTCGCCAATCTGCGAATCCTCAATAAGGGAGGCGTAAAACGCGACCGCCTCCTCCGCCTGCGTGTCGAACCACAGGCACGGGGTGATTCCCTGCATGGTCATGTCTCCTTCATTGTAGGCCACCCTATATCCTGACGACGAACAACGGCTTTCGGAAAGGACAATTCAACGGGCGTGGGCTGCGGGCATTCGGCAGTCCGTGTTTGATACCGTAGGATAGGCGGAAATCGGAGAATCAGCTGCAGAAGGATACTTTCGATGAGAAGACTGCCCACAATTGCCACACTGACCGCCCTGGTTGCCGGTATCACCGCCGCGCAACCAAAAGACTTCAATGCCTACCCGGAACACATCACGCCCTACCTCCAGCGGATGTTCTCCGATGGCCAGGGCAAGTTTGCCTGGCGCGACAATTACCCCGGCGGCGTCGACGCCTGGCGGAACGAAACGCGGGCGGCGCTGTCCGACCGGATCGGGCTTGGCGCCATTGCGGCGCAGGCGGGCGCCTTCGAACCGCGCGTGATCCTCAGCCCGCCGGACGACATGGGCGGGTACACGCGCCAGCAAGGCGCCATTGAAACCGAGCCCTCCGTGACCGTGGCGTTCTGGCTCCTGAAGCCAAAAGGTGACGGCCCCTATCCGCTCGCGCTCCTCCCGCACGGCCACGATACGGCCGGCCACGACACGCACATTGGCCTGGCGCGCAGCGACGGACACCGCAAGAAAATCGAAGAAGAAGACCGCGATGTGGCGGTGCAGGCGGTCGAACGCGGCTTCCTCGCCATTGCCCCCGCCACGCGCGGTATGGCCGCCGGCGGCGTGCCGGATCTCCACGACCGCCACGGCAAACGCGACTGCCGCGCACAGCAGATGCACTGCCTGCTCGCCGGCCGCACGGCGATGGGCGAGCGTGTCTGGGACATGATGCGCCTGATCGACTGGGCGGCGGCGCGGGACGATGTGGACGCCTCCCGGATCCTGGTCATGGGCAACTCGGGCGGCGGCATGGTCACCATCTACACCGCCGCCCTCGACACGCGCGTCACCGTCGCCGTGCCCTCCTGCTCCTTCTGCGCGCTGGCCAGCCCCTCGGGCTACATCTACCATTGCGACTGCAACCTCGTTCCCGGCCTGCTGGATTTCGGCGACCTGGCGGATATCGCCGGGCTGACGTCGCCGCGCGCCATGCTGGCGGTAAATGGACGCGAGGATCCGCTCTTCGACCCGAAGGACGTCGAGCGGGCCGCCGGGCGCACGAAAGCCATTTACACCGCCGCCGGCGCCCCCGATCGCTTCGATCACCAATGGGGCCACGCCGGCCACCGCTTCTACAGCGACTTGATGTGGCCCTTCGTGATGGCGCATATCGGCGAATAGGGGCTGGGCCGCGGCCTGGAAAACCTTGCACCGCCCCCGTGTTCCCGGGCATGCTGATGGCGCAGGCAGCCGTGCTTTCGCCCGCATGAAGTATGAATCGATACAACCAGAAAACGAGGTGCGCCCATGGACCGACACAAGACCCCCGCCCGCGCCGCGCGCGGCATCACCCGCCGTACGCTGCCCGCGCTTGCCCTGATCGCCACCATCGCGCTCGGAGCGGGCGCTTCCGACTGGACCCAGTTCCGCGGCCCCGGACAGGATGGCATTGCGAACGCCACCGGCCTCCCCGCCACCTGGGACGACACGGCCAACATCGCCTGGAAGACGCCGCTCCCCGGACCGGGCGGATCCAGCCCAATCGTCGTGGGCGATCGTGTGTTTCTCACGTCTTATTCGGGCTATGCCGAATCCATCGAGAATCCGGGCAATATGGAGGATCTTATGCGCCACGTGGTCTGCCTGGACCGCGCCACAGGCAAAGTGATCTGGCAGAAGGATTTCAAGGCGAAGATGCCCGAATCGGCCTATGTTGGCGGCAACAACACCCGCCACGGCTACGCCAGCAGCACCCCAACCAGCGACGGCGAATCCCTTTTCGTCTTCTTCGGCAAGTCGGGGGTGTTCAGCTTCGATCTGGACGGCAACGAGCGCTGGACCGCGGACGTGGGCGAAGGCACGGATGGCTGGGGCTCCGCCACGTCGCCCGTGCTGCACAACAACCTCCTGATCGTGAACGCGGGGGTGGAGAGCGGCGCGCTTATCGCACTGGACAAGGCCACCGGCCAGGCTGTCTGGCGCGCGGGCGACGTCAGCCGCACCTGGGCCACTCCGGTCCTCGTCGAGGCCGGCGGACGCACCGAGGCGGTCCTGAACCTTCCCGGAAAAGTCGCCGCGTACGACGCCGAAACCGGCAAAGCGCTTTGGCATTGTGAGGGAATTCCCGACAGCTACGTTTGCCCCTCCGTCATTGCGCACGATGGCGTTGTGTACGCCATTGGCGGGCGCCGCAGCCAGGTAATGGCGGTGCGCGCGGGCGGCAGCGGCGACGTGACGGGTTCGCACATTCTCTGGCGCACGGAAAAGGGCAACAACGTCACTTCGGCGGTACTCGTGGACAATCATCTCTACTGGTTCCACGAATCCCGCGGCGTGGCTTACTGCGCGAATGCCGCCACGGGCGAGATCGTGTACGAAGAAAACCTCGAGCCGAGGCCCGGGCTGATTTACGCCTCCATTACGGTGGCGGACGGCAAGCTTTACGCCACCTCGCAGGACAACGGAACCTACGTGGTCGCGGCGAAGCCGGAATTCGAGCAAATCGCCGTGAACACCTTCGCCAGCGACTCTTCGCGCGTCAACGCGTCGATCGCGGTGGATCGGGGACAGCTCCTGCTGCGGACCGACCGGGCAATCTACTGCATCGGCAACAAATAACCCCTGCACGCAAAAGCATCAGCGCGGGCGGACCGGATTCTCTCCAGTCCGCCCGCGTTTCTCATAACCCGAAATCCGCGTCGCTCGCGGGAAACCAGCGCGCCAAATCCGCCTTCACCGACGCCAATTCATCCCGGCCCGCCAGGTTCGTCCACTCCAGCGGATCCGCATCGTGATCGTAGAGCTCCTCGCTGCCGTCGGCATACCGGATATAACGCCACCGCGCGGATCGCGCCGAATGGTTGCCTCGGCCATAGGTCGTCACCGCCGGGCGTTCCCACGCCGCCGCGGGATCCTCAAGGAGCGGTCGCAGGCTCCGCCCGTCGAGCCCGTCCCGCGCCGGCAGCCCGCACAAGTCGGTCAGGGTCGGGTAAATGTCGATAAGCCCCACCGGCGTCGCGCAGCGCTGTCCCGCCGGTATGCCCGACCCCGCGAAAATCATCCCGTTCTTCGTGGCCTCTTCCCACAGCGCGAACTTGCGCCAGTGCAATTTCTCGCCCAGGTGCCAGCCATGGTCCGACCACAGCACCACCAACGTGTCGTCCCGGTGCGGGCTCGCGTCCAGCGCGTCCAGCACATGCCCCACCTGCGCATCGGCAAAGCTGATGCTCGCCAGATACCCCTGCACCGCCCGGCGCCACTGATCGTGTTCCACCACCCGCTTGTGATCCGAGTCCGTCCGCGCCATCGCCCGCCCCGCCGCCGGCACGTCGTCCAGATCGTCCGCCCGCGTCTCCGGCAGCGTCACCTCGTCCAGCGGATACATATCAAAGTACTTTTTCGGCGCGTACCACGGCAGGTGCGGGCGAAATATCCCGCACGCCAGGAAAAACGGCTGTTCCCGCGGCTTCGACAGCTCCGCCGACACCCAAGCCGCGACCTGGCCGTCCCCCATGGCCGAATCGTCTACGTCCAGCGGCCCCCAGTCAAAGTGGCGGCTCGCCGCGCCCCCGCCCTGCCAGGGGATCGAAGGCGGATTCGGGTCATCCGGTTTGCAGGTGTCCTGCGACGGCCAGTATGCCTGCCACGACGCGGGATGCTGGAAGGGACCATGGTAGATCTTGCCCGCGCCCCGCGCCGAATACCCGTTCGCCATGAAATGCTGCGAAAGCGTGGCCGCCTCCGACAACACCGGGCTCTTCCGCCAGTCCTGATCGTTCATATAGACGCCCGAACGCGACGGTATGATGCCCGTCATCAGCGCCGCGCGCGACGCATTGCAGAGCGGCGCGGGGCAATACGTGTGCGTGAACGCCGTGCCCCGCGCGGCAAGCCGGTCCAGGTTCGGCGTCTTCACGTCCGGGTGGCCGCCCTGGTAGCCCGTCCAGTCGTTCAGATCATCCATGGAAATGAACAGCACATTCCGCGGACGGCCCGCGCCGCCCGAAGCCGCCCCGCCGCCCAACACCAACGCGCCCGCCGCCGCTGACATCAGAAACGCCCGCCGTGATTGCCCTGGATTGCTCATATCGTTCTCCTCGCCCGCTTACATTGCTGAAACGCAGTCATTCCGCGGCAAATGTAGGATAGCCGTCCCGGCTGTCCACGGCGCCGAAAGGCGCGACTTCGCCATCCTACCACAACCCATCCGCGCGTTGATCCCGCCCCGTTCCGCGCTATACGCTGTATGCCATCATGAACTCCGTCCAAGCGACAACCACAAGAGGAAGTACCATGCTCCACTTCGCACTCTGCGGACTCCTGGCCCTCGGCGCCATCGACAACAAACCCGAGCCCAAGCCCCCCGTCAAGCTCATCTACGACACCGACATGGGCAACGATGTCGACGACGCCCTCGCCCTCGGCGTCATCCACGCCCTGCAGGATCGCGGCGAATGCGAGCTCCTCGCGGTTACAGTCACCAAGGACGAGCCGATGTCCGCACCCTTCATAGACGCCGTCAACACCTTCTACGGCCGCCCCGATATTCCGATTGGTGTTGTGAAGGACGGCCCCACGCGCCAGCCCAGCAAGTTTACGCCCATCGCGAAGTATGAGGAAAACGGCGCCCTCAAATACCCCCACGACCTCGCCAGCGGCGACGACGCGCCCGACGCCACCATGCTGCTGCGCCGCATCCTCGCCGCCCAGCCCGACGGCTCCGCCGTCATCGTCCAGGTCGGCTTCTCCACCAACCTCTCCCGACTCCTCCAGAGCGAAGGCGACGACTACTCCCCCCTCGACGGCAAAGAGCTCGCCGCGCGCAAGGTCAGGTTCATCTCCGTCATGGCCGGCGCCTTCAAACCCTTCAACGGCCAGCCCCACCCCGAATACAACGTCGTCAAAGACATCCCCGCCGCCCAGCATCTTACGAAGGAATGGCCCACGCCGATTATCTACAGCGGATTCGAGATCGGCATCGAGACCGCCCTCTACCAGGACAGCCTCAAGTTCGACTACAACTACCGCAAAGATCACATTCTCGACGTCGCATACCACCACTACCACGATCAGTACCGCGACCAGCCCTCCTGGGACCTCACCAGCGTCCTGTACGCCGTCCGACCCGACCGCGGCTACTTCGATCTCTCCGTGAAGGGCCACGTCCACTACGACGACGAAGGCTACACGTTCTTCCGCGAGCACCCCGAAGGCAAACACCAGTACCTCATTGCGAGCCCCGGCCAGGCCGAGCGCGTCAAAGAGGGCCTCGCCAACCTCGCCAGCCAGCCACCCGCCAAGTGAACAACCCCGCGCCCCCGGGCCGCGCGAACAGCCGCCGGTCCGGGGGTTTTGATTTTCGGTAACTATTTAGCGGAATGAAGCTGGCTTGATTCCTCGACGATACAATCCGCGCCTCAACGGAAGTGGGGACGAATGGGAGCGCGGGCGGCCCGCCCGCAACGCGCCGGAGGCGCGAGTCTGTTAAACAGCGGTAGTCCGGGTCCGATTGTCTCGCCGATCAAGTGTGCCGATATTGCAAACACGCCATGCACCTCCGGTGCATTGCAGGCGGGGACGCCCTCCTGCGGCGCGTCTTCGACCTGCGCTCCCAGCCTTGCGCGCTCTCGTCGTAGGATCGCGGCATGACAAGAATGGGCTGGCGCTACTTCAAACGGCTAAGGTGTTACGGATTTCGAGGCGCCGGCCCGGCGGGATGTCCAGCGTGCTGGAGGAGATGGTGGGGTTAGCGGAAATAGACTTTCAGCGTCTTGATTTCGAAGGGGGCGATGTTGAATTCGGCGGTGTCATCGCGGGTTTTGAGGGGGGTGTCTTCTTCTTCCATGAGGTTGCAGGAGACGGCCTTTTTCACCGGGCGGCCGAAGCTGATTTCGACGGGGCCGCGGGTGTTTCCGGCTTCGTAGAGGCGGATGATGACGGCGTTGTCGGCTTCGGCTTTTTTCACGGCTTCGACGAGGACCTTCGGGTTACTGACCTGGCAGAAGGCAATCGCGGGGGCCGCGCCGCCGGTTTCCGCGCCGGGCGCGGCGGTCAGGGGCGCGTTGAGCGCGTAGGCTTCGCGCACGACGCTCTCGACCGCGAAGGGTCTGTGGTGGGGGAGGAGCGCGTAGGTGAATTCGTGGGCGCCGATATCCGCCTGCTCGTCGGGGCAGCGGGGGGAGCGCAGGAGGGTCAGGGAGAGCATGCCGTCGAGGGTGTCGTAGCCGTACTTGCAGTCGTTCAACAGCGCGACGCCGTAGTCGCCCTCGGAGAGGTCGACCCACTTGTGGGCGCAGGCCTCGAAGCGGGCGCGGTCCCAGGAGGTGTTCTCGTGCAAGTTGCGGAGGACGTGGCCGAACTGGATCTCGGCGCGGATGTGCGGCGCGTGGATGTCGAGCGGGAAGCCGGCCTTGAGGAGCGTACGCTCTTCCCGCCAGTCCACGCGTGTTTTGAAATCGATGCGGCGGGTGTGCGCGTAGACGTGCATGTCCTGAACGAGTCGGGAGCGACGCCCGATCTTCCAGGCGGAGCGGATGGCGAGGAAGAGCGGGCCATCGGCCAGCAGCTCGCGGGATTCGAGGTTTTCCACCGTCTGGACGTGGTCGCGGTAGTAGCGGTCGATGTCCCAGGCGTCCCAGAAGAGGGGCATGTCCTCGGCGGTGTAGAACTGGTTCAGCGCGGCGCCGGGCTGGACGATATCGCGGTTCGCTTCCTTGTCGACGAGTTGCTTGATGCGCCCGGCCTTGTCGAAGGCGATGGTGTAGTGCGGCGTTTCGAGGCCCTTGCCGGAATAGCGGAAGGGCGACGTTACTTCGGGCTCCCGGTCGCGCAGGGCGATGGGCGCGACGCTCAGGCTGCCGGCGCGAACGCGCACGGCGAGGCCCTTGGGCGTTTTCTGGCAGGGGAGCGCGCGCCCCTCGCCGTCGCAGGCGGAGGTGGCGTCCGGATCGGGGATGAGCGCCAGGTCTTCGCGGTTCCAGGAGAGCGGGTTCGCGACGATCCAGGCGCGTCCTTCGGCATCGGGGATGAGCTGGCCGGCCAGGGCGGCCAGTGCGTCGCTTTTGAGGGCCGTGAGCTTCTCTTCCAGCCGCGCGTATTCCGCCTCCGCCACCTCGTAGACGCGCCGGATGCTGGAGCCGGGGATGATGTCGTGGAACTGGTTGGTGAGGAGGACGCGCCAGTAGGATTCCAGCGTGGCGGCGGGATAGGGCGCGCCGAAGGGCATGGCCATGCTTGCGTAGAGCTCCACTTCGCGCAGGAGGAATTCCAGCTTCCGGTTGTAGCGCTTGGTGCGCGCCTGCGCCGTGTAGGTTCCCCGGTGGTACTCCAGGTACAGCTCGCCGGACCACACCGGGCGTCGGGCCGGGGCCTCGCGAAGTTCGCGGAGGAATTCCGACACGTTGACCCATTCGGTTCGGACGCAGCCCTCGAGATCGGCCATGCGCGCGGCGTACTCGCACATTTCGCGGGTCGGTCCGCCGCCGCCGTCGCCCCAGCCGACCGAGCTCAGCGTGGCGTCCTGGACTTCCTTATGTTGTACGCGATTCCAGACGTGTTGGGAGGCCTCCGGCAGCACCGGCGCGTTGTAGCCCATGAATTCGCCCATGGTGTTGATGTAGTGCGTGAAGATTTGCGTGCCGTCGATGCCCTCCCACAGGAAGGTGTCGTAGGGGAAGCGGTTGGTGTCGCCCCAGTTGATCTTGCTGGTGACGAAGTTCTGGATGCCGCTCTTCCGGAGGATCTGGGGCAGGGCGGCGCTGTAGCCGAAGACATCCGGCAGCCACAGCGTGTCGCCGGTATAGCCGAAGAGCTCGCGCGTCTTCTTGCGGCCCTCCAGGAACTGCCGCACGAGGGATTCGCCCGAGGGGACATTGCAGTCCGCCTCCACCCACATGCCGCCGTTGGGCTCCCAGCGGCCTTCCTTGACCCGCTTCTGGATTTTCGGGAGGAGGGCCGGGTAGTGCGTTTCGATGACGTCGTAGAGCCAGGGCTGCGACTGCTGGAAGCGGAAGCCGGGGTACTGGTCCATCAGGTTCAGCACCGTCGAGAAGGATTTCGCGGCCTTGCGGATCGATTCGCGGACGGGCCAGAGCCAGCCGATATCGATATGGCAGTGGCCGGCGATGCCGACGCGCGGGGCGGTGGGGCCATTTTTCAGGGCCAGCGCGGGCGCGAGGGCCTTGCGCGCCGCCGCGGCCGCCGCCTCCAGCTCCGCTTCGTCCGCCCATTGCATGGGCACGAGGTTCAGCGCGTTGTTGAGCGCCGACAGGATCTTCGCGCGGCGCAGGCTGTTCTCGTCGAGCATGCGTGCGGTCCGGTAGAGGACGTCCGCATCGAAAAAGAGCCCCGCCACGGCCTCGCGCTCGCAGACCAGCGCGCTGCATTCGAGCGGGAGCGGCGGCTCCACGCCCGGATCGCGTTCCGTGAACTGGTGCGTGTACATACGCGGCTCCGCGTAGGCGTCGAAGCCGGGAATCGGGTGGCCCGTGTAGGCCTCCACGTGGAGCAGGTGCGTTTCGCCGCCCCGCGCGGGAGCGTGAAGCAAGACCTCCTCGTGGGCGTGGTTCATGCCGGCAAAGGGCGCGCCGTCGACCCAGAGGAGCTTGTCGGTGTGGCTGCGGTGGCGGTAGAACACGCGCCGCCCGCGCGCCTCTCGGGGAATCTCGATTTGCGCGCGGAACCACGTTGTGTTCCAGTGGGCCCCGAAGGTCGAGCCCACCGGCGCGGGCGCCCAGCCGCTCCCCTCCGGCGGCGTGCGCAGGTGTTCGTCCGTCTCCCACTCTTCCAGCGGGACCTCCGCGAGCACGGCGTAGCGCCAGGCCCGCAGTTTTTCGATGCGGCGGCCGAGTTTCTCGATTATCTTCGGGGGTAGCATGGGAATCCTTCGCGGTGTTCGGGCGGGCAGAGCCGAGCCGCCCTTGATGGCGGGGATTCTACCACAGCCCCGCGTCGGGCGGGAGGAGAGGCCCGACCGGAATCGCTGGACGCCATTGCGGCCACCTACCCCGGTCCCCTGCCCGTGGACCCGTTCAGCGGCGGGCCGCTCCAATACCGGCTCGAGCGACGGCTTCGTGTTGTACAGCGTGGACCGCGACGGGGTCGATGATGGCGGGACCGCCGGCAGCCGCAGCGAGGGGGATTTGGTCTGGACCGCCACGCGGTAGCCGCCGCCCCTGAAAGCCTCTCGTTCGGGTATGCATCGGGGTGGGGTTGATATACTCCATCAACCGCCACCCCAACCCGACAAGGAATCACCCCGGTGGAAATCGAAACCCCACGGCTCCGGCTGCGCCCCTGGCGTCCGGAAGACAAGCGTGCTCTCCTGCGCCACGCGGACAACCCCAACGTCGCGCGCAATCTCACGGACATCTTCCCCTCGCCCTACACCGAGGCCGACGCCGGTCGCTGGCTCGACGCCCGCGCGAACGACGAAGGTCCCTGCCGGCTGTTCGCTATCGTGATCGACGGCGAGGCCGCCGGCGGGATCGGCATTCACGGGCGTGAGGATGTCCACGCAAAGACTGCGGAGATTGGGTACTGGCTGGGCGAGGTCCATTGGGGTCAAGGCTACATGACCGAAGCGTTGCGGGCTCTCTTGCCCTACGCCTTCGCCACTTTCGATCTCCACCGTCTCGAAGCCTATCATTTCGGCTGGAACCCCGCTTCGGGGCGCGTGCTGGAAAAGGTCGGCTTCCGCCTGGAAGGCTGCCTCCGCGAACGCATCTGCAAGAACGGCGTCTATACCGACAGCCTCATGTACGGGCTGCTCCGGGGTGAGTTTCTGTAATTGCGTTCGATGATTACCGTGCCGCGCGCCTCATTCTACTCCAGGAGTGGCAGGAGTCCACTTGAAAAGCGACAGCCGTCATCCCCACGGAAGGGGCTGTCGGTTTAACTGGTGCGGATGCCTCAAAACCTACAATTTTGTACTAACGCCCTACAGCGTCATTCCCGCGAACGCGGGAATCCAGCGGAATTCGGAGGTTTGTACGATCGCGTTGCTGGATCCCCGCGTTCGCGGGGATGACGGATCTTTTCATTCCTTCCATAGTGTAGGGTGCGTTAAGTAAACCGACAGCCCCGGAAGTGGGAATTCGGCGAACGAGCAACGCGACCCTTACAAATCCTCTGGATTCCCGCTTTCGGGGCTGTCGGATTAACGTGTGCGGCGAGCGCATTTCCTACAATTTTGTGCTAACGCCCTATGGCGTCATTCCCGCGAAAGCGGGAATCCATTGGAACTCGGAGGTTTGTGCGTTCGCGTTGCTGGATCTCCGCGTTCGCGGGGATGACGGATCTTTTCATTCCTTCCATAGTGTAGGGCGAGTTAAGTAAACCGACAGCCCCTTTCGCGGGAATGACGAATACTTCCAGTGTTTGAGGGCATTTCGGATCCACGGGCGCTATACCTCAGACGGTCAAAATACTGCGGGAATACGAATTTTCGCACGACGGGCGCATTCAGGCGGGAATGACGCGTGTCCGGCCGTGCTCCCGGGCTTTGGGCTTGGGCTTGAGCGTTATCTCAACATCGATATCCAATGCGTTGAGAAAGCGCATCAGCCGTTCGAGCGTGAATCCCTTTAGGTTTCCGTTTACTATGGCGGAGACCTTCGCCTGGTCAATGCCCATGATTTCGGCGGCCTGGCGCTGGGTCAAACCGCGCGCTTCCATGGCATCCTGAATGTGCATCGCCATCGTTGACTTAACAAGCGCCCGCTCCGGATTTCGAAACCCAAAATCGCGATACGGGTTCTTCGAGCATTTGAACTTTTCTATGCTGCTGTCGACGGGCATGGATTCGATTCCTCATGTGGCTATTTGGGCCGGTGTTCTCTACTCAGTGCTTTGAGCCTGGCTCGAACTATATCCATTTCTTTCCTGGGGGTTGCTATGCCCCGCTTTGATTTCTTCTTGAACGCATGTAGCACATTGACTGTGCCCGGAAATCGCGTCGTGTAGATCACGCGATAGGCATCGCCGGCGTGGCCGTACGGTATCTCCATTTCACGGGCGCCCGGAAATCCCTTCAGTGGTTTGGCCAATTGGTGTTTTCGACCATTACACGCCAGGAAAAGCCCGTGAAGCATTACCTCTTGAACTTCCAGTGGAAACTTCCGAAAATCCCTTTGGCTACCCGCGCAAAACAGCAAGTCGTCCATGGACGAGCGTCCTCACGTATCCCCGATTGCCATGCCGCGAATATACAGATCGACCACCCGAATGATGCCATATCTGGCATGCTCTGTCAATAAGCGCCCCACTAAGGCAGCCGCAGTTCGTTCGGGCGGGTCCATTTGATTTTCGACGCCCATACGCGGCCCTTGCCGCCGTGTTTTTCGGGTTCACCGGATTGGTGCATGCCTTCGCCGACGGTGATCCAGGTTTCGTGGGGGCTGACGGTGACGACGCCGAAGTTGCCGAGCATGGCGCCGCGTTCGGGGACGACGATCTGTTCGGTGGCGCGGATGATGCGCATGGATTTGGTGTCGACCTGACTCATGAAGAGGGGGGCGCGGTATACGTAAGGCCCAAATGGGCGTGAGAAGTGCTTGACAGCGGGAGCGCGGCAGTTTATGTTGGGAGGAGGCTGGTACGGAGGGAGTTTTCAATGATCGATGAAGACTTCAGACAACGTGCGTTACGGTTGTCGACCTTTTCGCTCCCCCAACGAAATATCGGCGTGTCGTCGCAGGCAATCATGCCGGCTGTGTTCATGACGTCCGGGGCCGGTGATCGTAGTTGGCGCGGATATTTTCCGGTTGCATCCCGGCGCCCGCGTCGACATGTTGTTTCGACAATCGGAAAGGCAATTCGGGGCCATGAGTAACCGGCGATGGATTATTGTGCTTGTATTGCTGGCCGCTCTCGGCGGCTTCCTGTGGTGGCAAAGCGGCGTCGGTTCAGATGACCCTCGGGAAGTAGCGATTGGCGGTTTGCCGCAGGACTCCCAGAAAGGGGGCGATTCGCGCGAGGAGCCCCGGCCTGAAGTCCCGTCGGATGTTGTCGCCGAGGCGCCCGACGTCGCTCAAGACGCGGCGGCCGATGCCGCGGAGCAGGAGCGATTGGACCGCCTGCTCTTTCCCCGGCTGGACGATAGCGAGTGGGCGATCGAGGGCCGGGTATTGGACGAGAAGGGCGTTCCGCTGCCGGGCGCCAGCATCTCCGCGATGCCCCTTGGCCGGTCGCTACTTGAAACCACCCATGCGGAGTCGGATGCCCGGGGCTTTTATCGAGTCGGCGTCATAGACGAGGGGCGTTATCGGGTGACGGCAGAACTGATTCCCAAGAGCTCAGAAACGCACGACGAAGTGCTTGCGGGCAGCACGGGCGTGGACTTTGTCCTCGGGCTCAGGGGCGCGGTCGAGGGGCGGGTGCTGGACAGTCGAACGCGGGAGCCCGTGACGAGTTTTCAGATTGGCTTTCTGCGGGGGCGGATTCCAGATCCGAATCCACCCGGTGGATTTCAATTTCGGGGCCAGGGGGATCTGGAGGGGCGCTTTCGCCTGGAGAACGTGGAGGCGGGCGATGTGAGCCTCTTCGTGCGGGCTTCGGGTTTCGTCAACGCCGCTGTAATCGTGAACGATGTCCCTCCCGGCGACACGGTACGGGGAGTTGAAGTGTACCTGGAACCGGCATATACCATTTCGGGGCTTGTGGTGGACAGCTCCGGAGCGCCGGTGGCCAATGCCGAGGTCGTGGTGTACGAGGCGGGTAGTGTTATCTACCACACATCGCCCACCTCCCGTAGCGACGAAAGCGGCGGTTTTCTCGTCGGCGGTCTGGTGGTCGGGGAGTATGTCGTCAACGGGCGTCACGAGGATTACGCCAGTGGGGAGGCGGCATTCACCATTCCAACCGCGGACCCCGTAACGGTTGTTCTACTTGCGGGCGGCGCCATTGAGGGGCGGGTAACGCTGGGCGGCTTTTCCGTCCCCGGCGCCCACATGTACATCAGTTCCGACGCAATCGCACGCGAACTTACCGCCAGAACGGACGGGGAAGGCCATTATCACGTCACGGGCGTGACACCGGGCGTGGCGCGTGTTCGCGCGTCGATAGGAACGCACCCGATCACCCGATCGCGCTCGGTGGAATCGCAGGTCCGCGTGGGAGAAACCGCCGTAGCGGACATCGAATTCCCCCTGGCCGACGCGTCTATCGAGGGGAATATCTACGGCGCGAATATGGAGCCTGCCGAAGCTTCCATCACGCTGATTGTCGATTCCGCCGGGCATATAGAACATTTCCGGAAGTCCCGCGCGTTGGGCGCCTACGCTATTGAAGAAGTTCCGCCCGGCCCGGCGACGTTGGAGGCGCTTAGTGAGCAGGGGCTCCTGAAGCGAATTACGGTTGAACTCGTTGCGGGCGAGACACTGCTTCAGGACATCCATCTCGACACGGGTTTTGAAATCGTGTGCGCTTTTTCGGTTCCCGGAAGTGAATTCGACGAAATCTGGGCCGTGGCGATTGCGGGCGAGCTCCCGCCGCCGGAGATGACGCAGACGGGATTGAACGAGGTTCGGGCGCTGGCCGCGGCTTCGGCCAGATCGCAGCACGGGGAACCGGTGCTATTGGGCGGATTGGAGCCGGGAACCTACACGGTTTTCTCCTGGGCGCAACCGGTGGACTTTCACTTCGCACCCCGCGATACGTGGCCCGCGCTTATCGCCGACGCGCCAGCGGCCCTGGCTGTTGTGACGTTGGGCGAGGGGAATGAGCGGGAGGAAATCGAGCTCGTGCTTCGGTAGGGCCTGCCATTGCGGGAGAAGCGTTGCCGGACGAGGGCGATTCATCACGGCAGCTGCGATTCGCTCGGGCGGGTCCACTTGATTTTCGACGCCCACACGCGGCCTTTGCCGCCGTGTTTTTCGGGTTCGCCGGATTTGTGCATGCCTTCGCCGACGGTGATCCAGGTTTCGTGTGGGCTGACGGTGACGACGCCGAAGTTGCCGAGCATGGCGCCGCGTTCGGGGACGACGATCTGTTCGGTGGCGCGGATGAGGCGCATGGTTTTGGTGTCGACCTGGCTCATGAAGAGGGGGGCGCGGTGGCGGATGACGTGGTCGTTGTTCGCGCCTTTGCGGGTGTAGACGAGGAAGAGGGCGTCGTGGTGGGTGACCCAGTGGGCCTGGGTGTTGTAGCTGCCGATCTCTTCGCCATCGTCGAAGAGCCAGGGCTGCTTTTCGCCGAATTTGAGGTCGGGTCCGGCCGAGGCGACGTAGGCGCGGTCGTCGTTGCGGAGGGTGAGGTAGTAGCGGCCCTGGAAGCGGGTGAGCGAGGGCTCGTAGACCCCGCGGGGCGTGTCGTGGGTTACGGGTGTGCTGTGCTCCTTATACGTAACGGTGGTCCCGTCGAAGCCGCAGCGCATGACGGTGCTCGCGTAGGTTTTGGCGTCCTCGGACTTGAAGTAGATGGGCACGAGGAGATCGCCGTTGTCGTCCACCAGCCACTGGCCGCAACCGTTGCCCGAATTGAAGAACTCGGGGCGGTCCGGCATGGCGACGGTGCGCCAGCCGCTCCAGGTGTTGGTATCGCTGTCGAAGATCGAGAAGGCGGTTTCGCGCGGGCGCGGATCGGGCATGAGCTTGCCGTCCCGGTAGCGGACGGTGTGGCCGAGGCCGAGGAGCTTTCCGGCCTGCGGGTGCCAGCCGGGGGTGAAGTCGCAGACGCCGACCGTAGTTTCTTCGTCCTCCTCGCGCCAGGCGAGGCTTTCCGGGGTGGCGACGGGGCTCCAGGTTGCGCCCAGGTCGTTCGTCCGTATGAAGCTGAGGCCGGAGAAGTAGTCGGAGACGTTTACGAACCACTTCTGCATGGTGAGGACGACGGCGGGCGGTGCGCCGTTCCGGGACGGCACGATGCCGGCGCGCGGGTGAAACCAGCAGGATTCCCCGTCGAATTCTTCTATAACCACCTGTAAATCAATGGTATAGGCCAGGTTATCGACGCCCTGGACGGGGTGGGGGCCGGGGGCGGGATCGGGACCGGCGGCGGGCAACAGGGACGCCAGGGCAAGCAAAACGAGGGACATGGGAGGCCTCCAAGGTCGGGTGATTTGAGGTCCCATCGTACGGGAGCGATGGGGGCGGGTCAAGCCCTGTTCGGGGCGTCGGCGGTGGGGTGGAAGAATAATTTGACATGGGGCTCGTACAAAGGCGATAATACGCCTCTTGCCAGAACCAAGCGTGTTTCACGGGCGATGTTGGCACGTAAACGGGAGAGCGATCTGCCGTTGACATGGCCTGTGTTTTTTTGCTATGCTTCTGGGCCGTTGTCTGGACCGCGTTCTGCTGTCCGCACAATCCGTTTCCCATACAGGAGTTGTCGATTTGCCAACGATCAATCAGCTGGTACGAAACTGTCGCAAGACGAAGGTTTCGAAGACAAAGTCGCCGGCCCTGAAAGCCTGCCCGCAGGCTTCGGGGACTTGCACGCGCGTCTATACCATGACGCCGAAGAAGCCAAACTCGGCCCTTCGGAAAGTGGCCCGCGTGCGCCTGAAAAATGGCATGGAGGTGACTGTGTATATTCCGGGCATTGGCCATAACCTGCAGGAGCACTCGCAGGTTATGATCCGCGGCGGTCGTGTGAAGGATCTTCCCGGTGTTCGCTATCACCTGATCCGCGGCGTCCTGGATTCCCAGGGCGATTGCGGCGGTACGGCGGCTGTCAAGCAGGACGGCGGGAAAGAGATTCATACGGGCCGCTGGGTGAGCCGCTCGAAATACGGTGTCAAGAAACCGAAGCGCTAGAGGATAGGCTTCGTCCCTGTTTACGAGTAGCAAAGGCTAATGGAACGATAAGATGGCTCGACGGAGAGAAATTCAAAAACGGGAAATCCTGCCTGATCCGAAGTACGGCAGCGTTACGCTCTCGAAGTTTATCAACGCGGTAATGGTTGATGGCAAGAAGAGCGTGGCGGAATCCATCGTCTACGGGGCGCTGGATTTGGTGAAGGCCAAGCTGCCGGCCGAGGACCCTCTGTCCGTCTTTAACACGGCCGTGGACAACGCGAAGCCCCTGCTTCACGTGAAGTCGCGGCGCGTGGGTGGCGCCACGTACCAGGTGCCGGTCGAAATTGCGCCGGCAACCCGGACGGCGATCGCCTTCCGCTGGATGATCGAGTTTTCCCGCAAGCGCGGGGAGAAGACCATGCGCGAGCGCCTGGCCGGCGAACTGCTGGACGCCTACGGGCGTCAGGGCGCCACGATCAAGCGGAAGGACGATACCCACCGCATGGCGGAAGCCAACAAAGCCTTTGCACATTTCCGGTTCTAGTACTGTGGCGCCAGCCCGGTTCTCGCCCCTCGGGGCGAGCGCCTGACTCGCCCGGCGCGTCAGATAGATAGTAGCCGGCCACTTTCACGCGCATTCCGTGTGAAGGGGCTGGTGTGTGTTCGCGTGTCCCCAACGGGGCCCGCGATCGTGCGGCGCGCCGCGCGGGCAAGGTGTATTCAAGCAGATTAAGAGGATTGTAAAGTGGCTCGTTCACTCCCCCTGGACAAAGTGCGCAACATCGGTATCATGGCGCACATCGACGCGGGTAAGACCACCGTAACGGAGCGCATTCTGTATTTCTCCGGGCGCGTTCACCGTGTCGGCGAGGTGCATGACGGCGCCGCGACGATGGACTACATGGAGCAGGAGCGCGAGCGCGGCATTACGATTACGTCGGCGGCGACGGCGTGTTCCTGGAAAGACCACAAAATCAACATTATCGACACGCCGGGCCACGTGGACTTCACCGCCGAGGTGGAGCGCAGCCTGCGCGTACTGGACGGCGCGGTGGCGGTGTTTTGCGCGGTGGCGGGCGTGCAGCCGCAGTCCGAGACGGTGTGGCGCCAGGCCGATCGCTATCATGTTCCGCGGATGGCCTTTATTAACAAGATGGACCGCGTCGGCGCGAACTTCGAGAAGGCGGTTGCCAGCATGAAAGACCGCCTGGGCGCGAATCCGGTCCCGATCCAGCTTCCCATCGGCGCCGAGGACGACTTCAACGGGGTGATCGACCTGGTCACCATGAAAGCCTATACGTGGGAAGGCCAGGGTATCGAAGTGAAGCCGGTGGAGATGGATGTGCCAGCGGACCTGAAGGACCAGGCCGAAGAGTGGCGTCACAACCTCGTGGAAGCCGCGGCCGAAGCCGATGAATCGCTCATGGAAAAGTATTTCGCGGAGGAGGAGCTGACGGTCGACGAGATCCGCGCGGGCATCCGCAAGGGCACAATCGCCGGCAACTTCACGCCGGTGGTTTGCGGCACGGCGCTCCGGAGCAAGGGCGTCCAGTTGATGATGGACGCGGTGACGTATTACCTGCCCTCGCCGGTGGATGTGGATGAGATTCACGGCACGGTGCCCCACGAGCCCGAGAAGAAGCTTTCGCGCAAGCCCGCGGACAACGAGCCGTTCTCCGCGCTGGCCTTCAAGATCATTACCGACCCGCACGTGGGCCGTCTTACCTTCATCCGCGTGTACTCCGGCGTCCTGAGCGCGGGGGACCAGGTCCTCAATGCGCGCACGGGCAAGAAAGAGCGCCTGGGCCGCCTGCTCGAAATGCACGCCAACGAGCGCTCCGACCTTCAGGAGCTGCGGGCCGGCGATATCGGCGCGGTAATCGGCTGTAAGAACACGACGACCGGCGACACGCTTTGCGACGCCGACAAGACCATCGCGCTTATGGCGGTGGACTTCCCCGAGCCGGTGGTTCACATCGCCATCGAGCCGAAGACCAAGGCCGACCAGGACAAGATGTCCGAAGCGCTGGTCAAGCTTTCCGACGAGGACCCGACGTTCCGCGTGCGGAGCGACGAAGAAACCGGCCAGACGATTATCGCGGGGATGGGCGAGCTTCACCTCGACATCATCGTGGACCGCATGAAGCGCGAGTTCAAGGTCGAAGCCAACATCGGCAAGCCGATGGTGGCGTACCGCGAATCCATCCGGAAGCCGGCCCAGGGCGAGATGAAGTTTGTCCGCCAGTCCGGCGGCCGGGGCCAGTACGGCCACGTGGTGCTGACGCTGGAGCCGGGCGACCCGGGTTCGGGCTTCACGTTCGAAAGCAAGATTGTGGGCGGCGTGATCCCCAAGGAATACATTCCCGCCGTGGAAAAAGGCTGCAAGGAAGCGGTCGAGTCCGGCGTGATTACGGGCTACCCGATGGTGGACGTGAAGGTGGTTCTGACCTTCGGCTCGTACCACGAGGTGGACTCTTCGGAAATGGCGTTCCAGATTGCCGGGTCGATGGCCCTGAAGGCCGCCGCGCCGAAGGCGTCGCCGGTGCTGCTGGAGCCGGTGATGAAGGTGGAGGTGATAACGCCGGACGAGTACACCGGCGAAGTGATTGGCGACTTCAACAGCCGCCGCGGCCGCCTGGAGGGCATGGAGAGCGAAGGCAGCACGCAGACGATCAAGGCGTTCGTGCCGCTCGCGGAGATGTTCGGCTATGCGAACTCGCTGCGCTCCCGCACCCAGGGCCGCGCGTCCTACAGCATGGAATTTGCGAATTACGAGCCCGCGCCGACCGGCGTGGCCAACGAGATTATGGAAAAGGCCGGCAGCAGCTTCCGCTTCTAGCCGCACCCTTGTTCCGAACCGTATCGATCCAGAATGGCTGACCGGCCGCGTTAGCAGCCCGAAAGAAGGAGAAAGAAGACCATGGCCAAGGCAAAATTCGAACGTACCAAGCCACACGTGAACGTGGGTACGATCGGTCACGTTGACCACGGCAAGACGACCCTCACGAGCGCGATCACGAAGGTGCTGGCGAAGACCGGCGGCGCGACGGCCATGAACTTTGCGGACATCGACAAGGCGCCCGAGGAAAAGGAGCGCGGCATCACGATCTCCATCGCGCACGTCGAATACCAGACCGAGAACCGCCACTATGCGCACGTGGACTGCCCCGGCCACGCCGACTACGTCAAGAACATGATCACGGGCGCGGCCCAGATGGACGGCGCCATCCTCGTGGTCGCCGCGAACGACGGCCCCATGTCCCAGACGCGCGAGCACATCCTGCTGGCGCGCCAGGTGAACGTGCCCGCGATCGTGGTGTTCATGAACAAGGTGGACATGGTCGACGATCCCGAGCTGCTGGAGCTGGTGGAGATGGAGCTGCGCGAGCTGCTCTCGAAGTACGAATTCCCGGGCGACGACCTGCCCATCATCATGGGTTCGGCGCTGGCCGCGATGGAAGACCGCGACGACGAGATCGGCGCGAACAAGATCCTCGAGTTGATGCGCGCGGTCGATGAATACATCCCGACCCCGGTCCGCGACCTGGACAAGCCCTTCCTGATGGCCATTGAAGACGTGTTCACGATCACGGGCCGCGGCACGGTCGCAACCGGCAAGATCGACCAGGGCGTCATCCACGTGGGCGACAAGGTGGAGATCCTGGGCATCAAGGATAAGAAGGACACGACGGTCACCGGCGTGGAAATGTTCCGCAAGCTGATGGACGAAGGCCAGGCGGGCGACAACGTGGGCCTGCTGCTTCGCGGGATCGACCGCGAGGACATCGAGCGCGGCCAGGTTGTTGCGAAGCCGGGCTCGATCACGCCGCACACGAAGTTTGAGGGCGAGGTCTACGTGCTGACGAAGGAGGAAGGCGGCCGCCACACGCCGTTCTTCACGGGCTACCGCCCGCAGTTCTACTTCCGCACGACGGACGTGACCGGGAAGCTGGAGCTTCCGGAGGGTGTGGAGATGGTGATGCCGGGCGACAACGTGACGATTTCGGCCGAGCTTATCGCGCCCATCGCCATGACCGAAGAGCTCCGCTTCGCCATCCGCGAAGGCGGCCGCACGGTCGGCGCCGGCGTGGTGACCAAGATTATCGAGTAAGTACCGTGCGCCCCCGCCTCCCCGAGAGGCGGGGGCCCGCATGAGATTGGAACTAAGGCGCCACCGCTTCGGCGTTAGCTTGGAGACAGTCAATGGCTGCGAGCCACAAGATACGAATCAAATTGCGGGCCTACGACCACCGCCTGCTGGACCAGTCCGCGCAGGAGATCGTCGCGGCCGCCCAGCGCACGGGCGCCGGCGTTCACGGCCCGATCCCGCTGCCGACGAACACGACCAAGTACACCGTGCTGCGGGGACCGCACATCGACAAGAAGTCCCGCGAGCAGTTCGAAAGCCGGACGCACAAGCGCTTGATGGACATCGTGAACCCCACGGCCTCCACCGTGGACGCGCTGATGAAACTGGTGCTGCCGGCCGGCGTGGACGTGGAAATCAAGCAATAGCCCAGAGCGAACGAATGCGCGCCTGCGCGCTGGTTCGCA
Organism: Candidatus Hydrogenedentota bacterium; assembly: GCA_019637335.1. NCBI lineage: Bacteria > Pseudomonadati > Candidatus Hydrogenedentota > Candidatus Hydrogenedentota bacterium. The sequence continues at coordinate 186,028 of JAHBVV010000008.1, forward strand.
GGGCGGTGTAAGGATTACCAAGAACATGGTAAATGGACTGTTAGGGCGAAAGCTGGGCATGACCCGGGTGTTCACCGAAGACGGGCGCTGGATACACGTGACCCTCGTCGAGGCGGGCCCCTGCACGGTCATCCAGAAGAAGACCCAGGATTCCGATGGCTACGACGCGATACAGGTCGGCTTTGGCGAGGCCCGGGAATCCCGGCTGAACAAGCCGCAGCTCGGCCATTTCAAGAAGGCGGGCCAGGCCCCGAAGCAGGTCCTCCGCGAGTTTCGCGTGCAGGCGGACGCCGAGCTGAACGTCGGCGACGAGATCCGCAACGACATATTCAAGGCGGGCGATCGCGTGGACGTGTCGGGCACGAGCAAGGGCAAGGGCTTTGCCGGCGTAATCAAGCGGCACGGCATGGGCGGCGGCCCCGGCGCGCACGGCTCGCACTTCCACCGCGCGCCCGGCTCGATCGGCCAGAGTGCGGATCCGTCCAAGGTCTACAAGGGCAAGCGCCTTCCGGGCCGGATGGGTAACAACAACCGCACGACCCAGAACATAGAAATCGTGGACGTCGACGCCGAAAAGAACCTGCTGCTGCTCCGCGGGGCGGTTCCGGGCGCGAACGGCGGGGTAGTCGTCCTGCAACGCAGCGTGAAGGGAGCCAAGTAACCATGGCAACCTTGAAACTAGTCAATATGAACGGCGAAGAACAGGGCGGTGTTGAAGCCAGCGACGCCATCTTCAATGTCGAAGAGAACGCGGCGATGGTCCATGAGGTGGTCCTCGCGCTTCGCAACGCGCAGCGCCAGGGCACGCACAAGACCAAGACCCGCCGCGAAGTAAGCGGCGGCGGCGCGAAGCCGTTCCGCCAGAAGGGGACGGGCCGGGCGCGCCAGGGTTCGACGCGCGAGCCGCAGATGCGCGGCGGCGGCACGGTCCACGGTCCGGTGCCTCGGAGCTACCGGCAGAACGTGACCAAGAAGGTCCGCCGCCAGGCGCTCTGCTGCGTGTTGAGCGATCGCTTCCGCCGCGAACGGCTGAGTGTGATCCAGGGCTTGCAGCTTGAAGGCATCAAGACCAAGCCGGTCGCCGAGATGCTTGACAAGGTGTCGCGCGAAGGCCGCAAGACGCTGCTGGTCACGGCGGGCTACGACGAGAATATTCTTCTGTCCTCGCGGAACATCGAACGGGTGACCGTGCGCACCGCGGAGGAAGTGAATACCCTGGATGTGCTGGCGGCGGTTCGCGTGGTGGTGCAGGAGGAGGCGCTGGCGAAACTTGAGGAGCGGCTGTCATGAGCCAACTTTCCCCGTACCAGATAGTCAAGCGGCCGATCATCACCGAGGAATCGCAGATTCAGACGGTGAAGGGCGCGCAGTACACGTTTGCGGTGGCCCCCGCGGCCAACAAGAACCAGATTCGCGAGGCGATCGAGGCGATCTTTCCGGAAGTCAAGGTGGTGCGCGTCAACACCATGAACTACGACGGCAAAGTGAAGCGCCAGTTGGGCTCCCGGAAGGTCGGGCGCCGCGCCAAGTGGAAAAAAGCCATCGTCACCCTTCGGGATGGCGACAAAATCGAACTGATCTGACGGAGTATCCGGTATGCCTCTGAAGCGATTTAAGCCCTATACCCCCTCGCGGCGGGAGATGACCGTCGCGGATTACTCCGTGTTGACCGTGTCGAAGCCGGAGAAGAAGCTCACCGAGCCGAATCCGCGCAGCGGCGGCCGCAACAACAACGGCCGCATCACGATGCGCCGGCGCGGCGGCGGGCACAAGCGCCTGTACCGCGTAATCGACTACCGCCGCGACAAGGACGGCATCCCGGCGCGCGTCGCGACGATCGAATACGATCCGAACCGGAGCGCGCATATCGCGCTGCTGGTGTACGCGGACGGCGAGAAGCGCTACATGGTCGCCCCGAAGGGCCTCCAGGTGGGCGCGCAGGTGATGAGCGGCGAGAAGGTGGAGTTTGAGCTGGGCAACTGCATGACGCTCAGCAACATGCCGCTGGGCACGAACGTGCACAATGTTGAATTGGTCCCGGGCCGGGGCGGGCAGATCGCGCGATCGGCGGGCAACGGCTGCCAGCTGCTGGCGAAGGAAGGCAAGCACGTGGTGCTGCGGCTTCCCTCGGGCGAGATGCGGCGCGTGCAGAGCAACTGCCGGGCGACGATCGGCGAGGTCGGCAACGAAGAGCATTCGAATATCAACCTGGGCAAGGCCGGTCGCAAGCGCTGGCTTGGCCGGCGCCCGAAGGTTCGCGGCGTGGCGATGAACCCGGTGGATCACCCGCACGGCGGCGGCGAGGGCCGCACGTCCGGCGGCCGGCACCCGGTGAGCCCGTGGGGCATGCCGACGAAGGGCTTCAAGACCCGCAAGAAGAAGAACCGCTCGAACAAGTTTATCATCAGGCGCCGCAACGCCTGATACAGGCTGGTCTAAAGGAGAATTATTGTGTCGCGTTCAGTCAAGAAAGGCTTCTTCGCCGACGAGCACCTGCTCAATAAAGTTGACGCACAGCAGCGCACGGGCGACCGGAAGGTCATCAAGACCTGGTCGCGCCGCTCCACGGTCATTCCCGACATGGTCGGCCTCACGATAGCGGTGCACAACGGCAAGACCCACCTGCCGGTGTTTATAACGGAGAATATGGTGGGTCACAAGCTGGGCGAGTTTGCCCCGACCCGGACGTTCCGCGGACACAAGAAATAACGGATCGAAAGTGATTAGGCGCGGTTCCCCGCAGGCGGGGAACGCGGGAGATAAACGATGGCAGTAGCGACAGCCAAGGTCATGAACTTACAGATTTCCGCGCGTAAGGTGCGCCTGGTGGCGGACCTGGTCCGCGGCCAGAAGGTGTCCGACGCGCGCGATATCCTTCGCTTCACGGTGAAGGGCGCGGCGAAACCGCTGTTGAAACTGCTCGATTCGGCGGTGGCCAACGCGGACTACGCGGCGCGCGAGACGCACGACGACGTGGACACGGACGAGATGGTTGTTGAACATATTGTGGTAAACGAAGGCCGCACGCTGCAACGGTACCAGCCCGCGCCCCGCGGACGCGCCGCCCGGATTCGGAAGCGCAGCAGCCACGTGGAAATCCGGATAGCGAACGAGTAGAGGAGCATATTGTGGGTCAGAAGGTACATCCAAACGGATTTCGCCTGGGCGTCATCCAGAACTGGTCTTCGCTGTGGTTCGCGACGAACAAGAACTACGCCGACCTGCTTCACGAAGATCTGAAGCTGCGCGCCTACGTCAAGAAGCGCCTCTACCACACGGGCGTGGCCAAGATCGATCTTGAGCGCGCGGGCCGTAAGACGAAGATACACATCTACACGGCGCGCCCGGGCCTGGTGATCGGGCAGCGCGGCGCGGAAGTGGATAAGCTCCGGTACGAGCTGGAGCAGCTGACGGGCCACGAGATGATGATCAACATCCACGAGGTTCTCAGCCCCGAACTTTGCGCTACGCTGGTTGCGGAGAGCATCGCGCAGCAGCTCGAGCGGCGCATGTCGTTCCGGCGGGTGATGAAGAAGGCGGTGCAGAACACGATGCGCCTGGGCGCGAAGGGCATCCGCCTTCGGGTGGCCGGCCGCCTGAACGGCGCGGAAATTGCGCGCTCGGAGAACACGGCGGAAGGCAGCGTGCCGCTGCACACGCTGCGGGCGAACATCGACTACGGCGTGGCGACGGCGCACACGACCTACGGATGCATCGGCGTGAAGGCGTGGATCTACCATGGCGACATGCTTCCCGGCGAGCGGGTGACGACGATCGGCGGCGAGCGCTCGGGCGCGCAGCCGGCGGGCCAGCCCCAGGGCGGGCGGCGCGGCGGCGGCGATCGGGGCGGCCGCTCCGGCGGCGGTTCGCGCGGCCGCGACAACGACTAGGAGTGCATGAATCATGTTGATGCCAAAGCGAGTAAAGCACCGCAAACAGCAGCGCGGCCGGCGTACGGGCGCGGCGAAGGGCGGTTCGAATATAGATTTCGGCGAATTCGGGCTGAAGGCGTTGCAGGACGGCTGGATTACCGCCCGGCAGATCGAGGCGGCCCGTATCGCGATCACGCGCCACATCAAGCGCGGCGGCAAGGTGTTCATCCGGGTGTTCCCGGATAAGCCGATTACCAAGAAGCCTGCGGAAGTCCGCATGGGTAAGGGTAAGGGCGCGCCGGAAGCGTGGGTGGCGGTGGTGAAGCCGGGCCGGATCATGTTTGAGATCGAGGGCGTTTCCGAGGAGCTGGCCCGCGAGGCGATCAGCCGCGCCGGCTACAAGCTGCCGATCAAGACGAAGTTCGTGGCGCGCGGCTAGGCCGGCAAGGAGACAGACTGTGAAAGCGATCGAACTTAGAGACAAGGACAACGAGACGTTGTTGAAGTACATCCGCGAGCGCGAGAACGACGTGAGCAGCTTCCGTATGCAGCTGGCGACCGGCGCCGTGGAGAATACGCGCGCGGCCCGGTCCGCGCGGCGCGACATAGCGCGGATCAAGACGATTCTCAGAGAGCGCGAAATTGCCGAATCGAAAGGCGGGAAGTAAACGATGAGCGTAGAGCCCCAGGCCGTGGATAGTGGACGCGGACGCCGCAAGGAGCGCGTCGGATTCGTTACGAGCACCGCGATGGACAAGACCATCACCGTATCGGTGGAGGGCGTGAAGTACCACCCGCTCTACAAGAAGGCGATGAAGTCGACGAAGAAGTACAAGGCCCACGACGAAGAGAACACCTGCAACGTCGGCGACCTGGTCCGTATCAAGGAGACCCGCCCGCTGAGCAAGACGAAGTGCTGGCGGCTGGTGGAAGTGGTGAAGCGCGCCGACTGATTTCCGTCGGGTGGCGCGGTGGCACGGTTCCGATGACGATAAAGGTTCGAGAGCATGATTCAGATATATTCGCGATTGAAAGTTGCCGATAATTCCGGCGCGCGGCAGCTCCGCGTCATCCAGGTGATGGGCGGTTCCAAGCGGCGCTACGCCGGGCTGGGCGATATCATCACCGCGAGCGTGCGCGAGGCGCTTCCCAACTCCAACATCAAGAAGGGCGACGTCGTGAAGGCGGTGGTGGTGCGTATACGCCAGGACACGCAGCGCCCGGACGGGACGACGATCCGCTTCGATAGTAACGCGGCGGTGCTTATTAACGCGAACAAAGAGCCCCGGGGCACGCGCATCTTCGGGCCGGTTCCGCGCGAGTTGCGCGAGCGCGGCTTCATGCGGATTCTGTCCCTGGCCCCCGAAGTGGTATAGGAAACAAGCAATGAACATTCGGAAGAACGATACCGTTCTGGTTATCCGCGGCGAGAGCGCGGGCCAGCGGGGGCGCGTGCTCGAAGTGCAGCGGAGCAAGGATCGCGTGCTCGTCGAGGGCCTGAACATGATGAAGCGCCACACCCGGGCGAGTTCCCGGAGCCAGTCCGGCGGGATCGTGGAGCGCGAAGCCCCGATTCACATCTCGAACGTGATGCCGTGGTGCGAGGCGATCAACGGGCCGTCCCCGATTGTCATGAAGACCCTGGAAGACGGCCGCCGGGTCCGCACGTGGAAGGCCACGGGCGAGACCCTGGACGACTAATCACCCGGCGCGCGGCGCGGTAACGAGAATTCAGGAGCGGCATACGATGCCTTCAGCACTCAAGCAACGATATAAAGACAGCATACGCGGGGAACTCCAGAAGGAGTTCGAGATCAAGAACGTGATGCAGGTCCCGGAAATTGAAAAGGTGGTGGTGAACATGGGCGTGGGCGAGGCGATCGGCGACGCGCGGCTTCTTGAGACGGCGGCGGAGCAGCTGGCGCTGATCACGGGCCAGTGCCCGAGCGTCCGGGCGGCGCGGAAGTCGATCTCGAACTTCAAGCTTCGCGAGGGCGTGAAGATCGCGTGCATGGTCACGCTTCGCGGCGAGCGGATGTACGAGTTCATGGACCGGCTTTTCAACGTGGCCATGCCCCGTGTCCGCGACTTCCGCGGCGTATCGCCGAAGGCCTTTGACAAGTTCGGCAACTACACGCTGGGCATCAAGGAGCTGACGATATTCCCGGAAGTGGACCAGGATAAGGTGGACCGCCCCCGCGGGATGAACATAACCTTTGTGGTGAAGAACAGCAATACGGCGGATTCGAGCCGGGAACTGCTGCGTAAACTCGGCATGCCCTTTGCCAACTAGCGGCGCCGCTGCAGGAGAGAATTGTGGCCAAGAAATCGATGATAGCGAAGTGCAAGCGCCCCCCGAAATTCAAGGTGCGGGCGTACAACCGGTGCCGGGCGTGCGGCCGGCCGAAGGCCTTCATTCGCAAGTACCAGATCTGCCGCATCTGCTTCCGGACGCTGGCCCTCGAGGGCAAGCTGCCGGGTGTGACGAAATCCAGTTGGTAAGAAACGGCCTCGCCCCGGCGCGCGGTTGAATAAGGAATGAATGCCCCATGTCAATGAGTGATCCGATTGCCGATCTGCTTACGCGCGTGCGCAATGCCGTGCAGGCGCGCCAGGCCACGGTCGATGTGCCGGCCTCCCGGTTGAAGGTGGAGATTTGCCGCGTGATGAAGGAGGAGGGCTATATCAGCGACTACACGGTGGTCGAGCAGCCCGCTCCCGGTTCCATCCGCATCCACCTGAAGTATGCGCGCGACCGGCGCTCTGTGGTGCAGGGCCTCAAGCGGGTCAGCAAGCCGAGCCTTCGCGTGTACGTGGGGAGCCAGGACATCAAGCCGGTGTGCAGCGGGCTTGGGATTTCGATCCTGAGCACGTCGCAGGGCGTGATGACGGGCAAGCAGGCGCGGATCGCAAAGGTTGGCGGCGAGGTGCTGTGCGAGGTCTGGTAAGGCCGCGCCGCTCCGCCCGCCCGATAGAAGTGAAGTAAACAAGCCGCCCCGGCGGCAGGTGAAAGGATAGCAGGTCGTGTCACGAGTAGGAAATCTTCCCGTGCCCATCCCCGATGGCGTAACGTGTGAGCTCCGCGGGAGCACGCTGGCGGTATCGGGCCCGAAGGGCAAGCTGGAGCAGACCTTCCAGCCCCAGATCGGCATCGAGATAAACGGCGGCGAGATCGTGGTGACACGCCCGACCGAGGAAGCGCAGGACCGCGCGTTCCAGGGCCTTACGCGGGCGCTGATCAACAACATGGTGGTTGGCGTATCGCAGGGCTACGAGCGGGTGCTTGTGATCGAGGGCGTGGGCTACCGCGCGTCGCTCCAGGGCTCGTCGCTGAACTTGCTGCTTGGCTACAGCCACCCGATCGCGGTGGAGGCCCCGCAGGGCGTCACGTTTGCGGTGGACGGCCAGCAGACGATCCGGATCAGCGGGATCGACAAGCAGCAGGTGGGCCAGGTCGCGGCGAACGTGCGCGCGTTCCGGAAGCCTGAGCCGTACAAGGGCAAGGGCATTCGCTACCAGGACGAGCGCGTACGCCGCAAAGTTGGCAAGTCCGGCTCCAAGTAACATGAGATACCGCGCGCGCCGCGGATTATGAAAGAGACACCATGGCCAAGAAGACGACGGTAACGAAAGTGATGCTGGAACGGCGGAAGCGCCGCATCCGCCTGCGGCTTTCGGGCACGCCCGAGCAGCCCCGGCTGCGGGTGACCCGCTCGACGAAGCACATTTACGCACAGATCATTGACGATACGAGTGGCACGACGCTGGCGGCGGCCTCCTCGGTGGCGCTGAAGATTGCGGGGGGCAACATCGAGGCCGCGAAGCAGGTTGGGAAGTCCCTGGCGCAGCAGGCCATGGAGAAGAATATCGCAAAAGTCTGTTTTGACCGGGGCGGACGCCTCTATCACGGCCGAGTAAAGGCGCTGGCCGACGCAGCGCGCGAAACGGGCCTTCAATTCTAGGAGCATTCTCTTGAGTACTGATCGTGGCAACAAACGGGAAAAGCGCAGTCGCGAACCCCAGGAAAAAGATTCGGAATTCATCGAGCACGTGGTCAAGATTTACCGCGTTGCGAAGGTGGTGAAGGGCGGGCGCCGCTTCAGCTTCAGCGCGATTGTGGTCGTCGGTGACGGCAAGGGCCGCGTGGGCGCCGCCATGGGTAAGGCGACGGAAGTGCCCAACGCGATCCGGAAGGCGATCGAGCGCGCGCGCAAGGACATGATCCGGGTCCCGATCGTGAACACGACTGTACCGCACGAGACGCTTGGCGAATCGGACGCGGCGGCGGTGATGTTGAAGCCGGCCTCCCTGGGCACGGGGATTGTGGCCGGCGGCCCGGTGCGCGCGGTTGTGGAAGCGGCGGGTTACCAGAACATCCTGACGAAGTCGCTCGGTTCGAATAACGCGACGAATGTGGTCTGGGCGACGCTTGAGGGCCTGAAGACCCTTAAGACCGCCGAGCAGATCGCGGCGATGCGCGGTCGCGAAGTGGCCGAGATTCTTTAATTGCCACCAGCGGGCTGTTACCCGGCAACGGGCCGGCTCCCGACGGAAGAAAGCCATAACGACATGGAACTGCATACCCTTAAGAACGATGCCGGCGCCAAGAAGAAGCGCAAGCGAGTCGGCCGCGGGCCGGGATCCGGCAACGGCAAGACGGCGGGCAAGGGCCACAAGGGCCAGAAGGCCCGCGCGGGCTATGCGCGCCACTTTGGATTTGAAGGCGGCCAGATGCCGCTGCACCGGCGCCTTCCGAAGCGCGGCTTCAAGCACGCGTCCCGCTCGCCGTTGACGATCATCAATATTGACGTGATCGACGGTGCTTTCGAGGCGGGCGCGGAAGTTACGGCCGAGGCGATTGTGTCGGCGGGGCTGGCGAAGTCCAGCCGCGGCGGCATCAAGGTGCTTGGCCGGGGTGAAGCGACCAAGAAGCTCGTGCTGAAGGTGCAGGCGATATCGCCCTCCGCCCAGCAGAAGATCGAAGCCGCCGGCGGGACGGTCGAGATCGTCGCCGCGAAGGCCCCCGCCGCGGAAGCGGCCGCGGCCGAGTAAGGAGTTCAGCGGGTGTCCGAGCCAATCGAAGCATTCAAAAACGCCTTCAAGATCCCCGAGTTGAAGCAGCGCATTCTCTTTACGCTGACGATGCTCGCGGTCTACCGCCTGGGCTGCCACGTCCCCGCGCCGGGGGTGAATGGCGCCGCGCTTGCCGAGCAGATCGGCGGCGGCGGCCTGCTGGGCTTTTACGACATGTTCACCGGCCAGGCGTTTTCGAATGCGACGGTGTTCGCGCTCGGCATCATGCCGTACATCACGGCTTCGATTATTCTGTCGCTGCTGATCCCGGTCATTCCGGCGCTTGAGGCGCTCCAGAAGAGCGGCCAGGAAGGCCAGAAGAAGATTACGGAGTACACCCGCTACGGCACGATAGGCCTTTGTCTGGTGCAGAGCGTGGCGATCGGGATGTACCTCCAGAGCCTGGGTTCGGAGATCGTGCCCCGGCCCGGGATACCGTTTTTGCTGATGTGCGTCATTACATTTACGACGGGCACGGCGTTCATCATGTGGCTTGGCGAGCAGATCAGCGAGCATGGCATCGGGAACGGGATTTCGCTGGTCATTTTCACGAGCATCATCGCGTCGATGCCCGCGGCCATCGTGAACCTGATCCGTTTGATAGGCAACCAGCAGGTCAGCATTTTCACCGGCATCATCCTGGTGTTCCTGATGGTGGTTGTCGTGATGGGCGCGATCCTGGTGACGACGGGCCAGCGCCGCATTCCGGTTCAGTATCCGCGCCAGGTCAAGGGCCGCCGGGTGATGGGCGGGCAGCGTTCGTACCTTCCGCTGCGCGTCAACCAGGCGGGCGTTATCCCGATCATTTTCGCCAGCTCGCTGCTGATGCTTCCGAGCATGGTGGGCGCGGGCATCACGAACGTCACGGTGCGGAGCATTGTGAACAACATCGCGGATCCTCAGTATCTGGTGCACAATATCCTGTACGCGATTATGATTGTGTTCTTCTCCTTCTTCTACACCGCAATCACGTTCAACCCGGTTGAGCTTGCGGATAATATGAAGAAGTATGGTGGCGTCATTGTTGGCGTGCGTCCGGGCAAGGCGACGGCGGACTATCTCAACAAGGTGATGACGCGGATTACCCTGGTTGGGTCGTTGTTCCTGACGGTGGTGGCGCTGTTGCCGGCGGTGGTGTACGTGGTGCTGGAAGTTCCGGATTGGATGATCGTGCAGTTTTTCGGCGGGACGAGCCTCCTGATCCTGGTGGGCGTGGCGCTGGACACGATCAAGCAGATCGAGCAGCACCTGACGATGCGCCATTACGATGGATTTTCCAGCGGCTCCGGCGGCGGGCGGATACGTTCGCGGCGCGGCTGAGCGAATCTTGCGCGAACCGCATCGGAAGGGAACAAGACTTTAACAGTTGCAATAGTATACAATACGCCGGTTTCGCCGGAACGAGCGCCGGTAGCGTATTTGACGAGAACAGCGCCAGCGGCGTTCGGGTGAGTTATGATATCGGTCCGCAGTGAACGAGAAATCGACCTCCTGCGGGAGGCCAATCAGATTGTGGCGCGGGTGCACGACACCCTCCACGAGCTGATCCGGCCCGGAGTGACCACCGGCGAGCTCGACGCGGTTGCGGAGGAAATCATCCTGGAGGCCGGCGGTAAGCCCGCGTTCAAGGGATACCACGGTTACCCCGCATCGACGTGCATATCGGTGGACGAGGTTATCGTTCACGGGATACCGGGCGACCGGGTTCTCCGGGATGGTGAAATTGTCAGTATTGACGTTGGCGTTCAGTTCAAAGGCTACTTTGGCGACGCCGCGGTTTCGTGGCCCTGTGGCCAGATTGACTCGGCGCGGCGTAAGCTGCTGGAGACGACGGACAGCGCCCTGGCGCGCGCGATCGAGGCGGCGGCGGCCGGGAATTACCTGTGCGATATAGGCCGCGCGGTGGAGGCGGTCTGCAAGCCGATGAAGTACGGCATCGTCCGGGACTTCGTGGGCCACGGCATTGGCACGGCGATGCACGAGGAGCCGCAAGTCCCGAATTTCGACACGGGGAGCCGCGGCCCGCGGCTGAAGGCCGGCATGGTGCTCGCGATAGAGCCGATGGTGAACATGGGTACGGAGAAGGTGAAGGTCTTGAAGGACGGCTGGACGGCGGTAACGGCGGACGGCAGGCCAAGCGCTCATTTCGAGCACAGCGTGGTGGTCCGGGAAGACGGTGGAGAGATATTGTCAGGATCGAAGATCAACATCTGGGGCCGGCTGAAGGCATCGTAGCGCCGGTACCCGGGTTTTGCACGCATTCCGTAGGAGTAGCGAAGATGAAAGTGCGCAGTTCAGTCAAGAAGATTTGCGAGAAATGCAAGATTATCCGCCGGCACGGCCGCGTCCGGGTGATTTGCGAGAACCCCAAGCACAAGCAGCGACAGGGATAGGGTATCTTCGGCGCGCCAACGCGTGCGGCGCCGGCTAGGAGAATCAAGGACATGGCTCGAGTTGTAGGTGTAGACCTCCCGCGCGAAAAGCGGGTGGAAGCCGGATTGCAGTCGATCTACGGGATCGGGCTGACCCGCGCCAGGCAGCTACTGGAGAAGACCGGCATTAACCCCGACACGCGCGTGCGCGACCTGACGGATGAAGAGGCGAACCTGCTTTCGTCGACGATCCAGACGATCTACAAGGTGGAGGGCGATCTCCGGCGTGAAGTGTCGGCGAACGTGAAGCGGCTGATGGAGATCAACTGCTACCGCGGCCAGCGCCACAAACGCGGGCTTCCCGTTCGGGGGCAGCGCACGAGCACGAACGCGCGCACCCGGAAGGGCCCGCGCCGCATCGCGATCAAGAAGAAATAACGACCGGACGTCAAACCCTGAAGCCAGAGGAGGCCTCGTCACGTGGCGAAAGAAAAACGAAAGACCAAGAACAAGAAGCGCCGAGTCGCCCTGAACGCGACGTCGGGCGTCGCGCACATCCAGGCGACCTTCAACAACACGATCGTGTCCATCACGGATCCGCAGGGCAACGTGATCGCGTGGTCGAGCGCGGGACAGGTGGGCTTCTCTGGTTCCCGCAAGAGCACGGCTTTCGCCGCGCAGCTGAGCGCCGAGCAGGCGAGCACGAAGGCCCTGGAAATGGGGCTGAAGGAAGTTCGGGTATACGTGAACGGCCCCGGGGCCGGTCGCGAATCCGCGATCCGCGCCATCCAGGCGGCGGGCCTGACCGTGTCGCTCATCAAGGACGTGACGCGCGTTCCGCACAACGGCTGCCGCCCCCCCAAGCGGCGCCGGGTCTAATCCGGTCTCCGCACCGGCATTGGGAAATAAGCGAGGCGCCTGGGCGTTGGGCCTGCGCCGGGGCTGAACTGCACCGTGTGTCCTGAGAGGCGTGGATAGATGATAGCAAAAGAATTTACGATCCCGAGATACGTTAAGATCGATGACGAGGCGAACGTGAAGTTTTCGCGTATCACCGTCGAGCCGTTCGAGCGCGGCTACGGAACGACCGTGGGCAACTCGCTGCGGCGCGTTCTGCTCGCTTCCCTGCAGGGAACGGCCGTAACGGCGATCCGTGTCGAGGGAATCTCGAACGAGTTTTCGGCGATACCCGGCGTCCGCGAGGACGTGACCGAGTTTGTCCTGAATCTGAAGAAGTGCGACCTCCGGCTGAACCGGGACGAGGCGCTGATCTTCACGTACAGTTTCAGCGGGGAGGGCGAGATCACGGCCGGGGACATATTCAAGGACCAGGAGCTGGTCGATGTGTTCAACCCGGAGCACGTGGTGCTGACGTCGACGTCGAAATCGACGAAGCTGGAGATGGAGATCAAGGTGGACCGGGGCCGCGGCTATGTAACCGCCGAGCATTTCGAGCTCGAACACGCGCCGATTGACACGATCTACCTTGACGCGAACTTCTCGCCGGTGAAGAAGGTTAACTTCCAGGTGGAGGACGCGCGCGTCGGCCAGACGACGGACTACGATCGCCTTCTTCTGGATATCTGGACGAATGGTTCGATTTCGCCGGAACGCGCGCTGGAAGAGGCGGCGGGCCTGCTGATCAACCACCTGCGGATCTTTGTGAAGCAGGAGCAGGAAGGCGATGCGCTGGGCGGCGACAACGCGCCGGAGGATCCGGAGCTTATGCGGACGCTTGCGCGCAACGTCGACGAGCTGGAGCTGAGCGTTCGCGCGGCGAATTGCCTCAAGGCCGCAAACATTCGCACCATCGGCGATCTGGTGGCCCGCGAAGAGAGCGAAATGCTGCAGTTCCACAACTTCGGCAAGAAATCTTTGGACGAGATCAAGGCGCTGCTCGATTCGATGGGCATGTCCCTTGGCATGAAGGTCGGCGCGCCGGCCGCGGCCAGCGTTCCCGCTGCCCCCGCGGTTGAGGACGAGCCCGACAACGATGAGGATGAATAACGATGCGGCACCGTAAAGCTGGAAGGCGCCTGGGCCGGGACATGTCCCACCGCAAGGCCACGATGCAGAGCCTTGCGAACGCGCTCTTCGAACACAGCGCCATTGAAACCGGCCACCTGAAGGCCAAGGAACTGCGGAAGTTCGCGGAACCGCTGATTACGCTGAGCAAGGTGGACACGGTGGCGAACCGCCGGCGCGCCTTTGCGAAATTGCGGGACACGAATTCGGTCAGCCGTCTTTTCAACACGATCGGGCCGGCCTTCGCCGAACGTCCGGGCGGTTATACGCGCATTCTCCGCCTGGGCAACCGGCTGGGCGACGCGGCGCCGATGGCGCGGATTGAGCTCGTGGAAATGGGCGAGTACACCGAGGAGGATTAAGCCCCCTCCGCCCGCATGGATGTATTCCGGGAGCAGCGCTTCAGGGCGCTGCTCCTGTTTTATTGGCCGGCGCCGGTTGTATCCGCATCGCGCCTCGTATAGAATGGCAGGCCAATGAAATCGGCAACCCCCATCAGCAACCGCGCCGTACGCCCCGCCGGGAGGCGCGCGCAGCGGCGCGCCGGCCTGCCGCGGGCAATTTTCCCGGCCCTGCTCGCGAGCGTGGCCGCCTTTGCGGGATGCAACCCGCGCGTGGCGGTTACCGGCCTGGTGACCAATGTCGATGGCGAGCCCCTGCCGGGCGTATCGGTGAAAGTGGAGGCGGCCCAGGCCTTTGGGGTGACCAACGGGAACGGTATTTTCGGCCGGCGGCCCAATATTCTGTCCGTCCCGCCGGGCGCCTGGGAGCTGGAGTACATCAAGTCCGGCTTCACAACGGCCTACCAGAACCTCGATACCGGGAATGCGCGATCGGTTGAAGCGCCGCCGGTCGCTCTCTGGCCGCTTCCCGCCGCGCGCGGGGTGTATCTGCTCGAGGGCATTCACTACGAATCGCTTACCCGCGCGACGCCGGAGCGCTACCGCGCGCTGAATGGCGGCGCGGTGTATGGATTGAACGCCAAGATCCTGCCGGAGGTGGAGCTATCCGAGTCGCCGGTGTTTTTCGTGAGCCACAAGATGGCGACCTACGACTGGCAACTCTCCCGCCTGGAAACGGCCCGGGTGTTTCGCCCGGGTGTGGAGGCTCCGCCGCCGGGCGAGAAGATTGACGATTCCATTACCGAATCCATCTGGGCCGCCGCCGTGCGGCTGCCCATTGAAACCATTCCCGTGGATCTGCCCGAGCGGCTGCTCTGGCAGATCCGGCCCGCTGTCGCGATGCAGCCCGGCGTGTACGCGATCCACTGGGGCGCGCTGGACGGCGACAGCACCACCGAGGAATCCGTCTACCTGATCGGTATACAGGCTCCCGAAGCGGAGGCCGAAGAGGGTTTGGAAGAGGAAGGCGGGGACCGGGCCGGGGAAGACGCCGGTCCCGGCGCGGGCGCCTGAGCGCCGCCGGGCCGGCGCGAACCGCCAGTACCCCCAACGCTCCGGAGGACTTAATGAAAAAGCATTTCATAAACACGATGCAGGAAGGCGACCTGGTCAGCGACGTATTTATCGCGACCCGCAACGACCTCCGCACGAAGCAGGATGGGGGCAAGTTTCTCGGCATGGTCTTCAAGGACCGCACCGGTGAAATTGGCGGGATCATGTGGAACAACGCCGCGGAGGTTTCCCGGCAGTTCGAAGTGGGCGACGTGGTCAGCGTGAAGGCCAAGGTGAATTCCTACCAGGGGCGCCTCCAGCTTCAGGTGGAGCAGGTCGTCCCGCTGAAGGAGGGCGAGTACGACATTTCGGATCTGGTATTCACGCCCGAGAGCATGCGGGAAGACATGGACACCATCCGCGCCGTGCTGGATACCGTGCAGGATCCGTGGATCCGGCGTCTGGTGGATGCGTTCTGGAACGACGCGGCCTTCAACGTCGCGTTCTCCAGCGCGGCCGCGGCGAAAAAGTGGCACCACGAATACCGGGGGGGGCTTGCGCGGCACACCTGCGAGATGTTCCGCCTTGGGGATACGATGTGCGAGCTCTTCTCGGACATCAACCGGGATGTGCTCGTGGCGGGCATCTTCCTGCACGACATTGGCAAGCTGGAGGAGATGACGCACGACCTCGTGGTGGAATACACCACGCCGGGGCGCCTGCTCGGCCATGTGCAGATCGGGGCGGCGCAGGTATCGGAGAAGATCGGCGCGATTGACGGCTTTCCGGAAACGCTCCGCCTGCAGATTCTTCACTGCATCCTGGCGCACCACGGGGAATTGCAGTATGGTTCTCCGGTTGTGCCGAAGACGCTGGAGGCGGTGGTGCTGCACCATATCGACAACTTGGACGCCCAGGCCGCGGCCTACAGCCGGATTGCCCGCGAAGCGCGCGATCGGAACCAGGCGTGGTCGGAATATATGCCGCTGATCGACCGAATGATCTGGACCACGGAAGACGGCTGAACCGCTTACCATCGAGGCAGGCCGCCATGCCCCCGCGCGTATGCATCTTCGCCCGAGAATCGCTGCTGCACTGGTCCGCGTTCTATGTGAAGGCGTTCCGGCAGGCCTGCGACACGATCGCCATCGGGCCGGCGACGGGGCCGGAGAACCACGATTTTCCCGACTGGGCCGCGGTGGAGCGGTACGTGGTGAAGAACGACATCATCAGCGATGCCGATGATGCGGGGGCGCTCCTGGCGCTGCTCCCCGAAGGGTGGACGCCGGATCTGGTGGTGGCGATTCAGTCCGGCGGCCCGGTGATCGCCGGTATTGCGGAGCTGGGCTGCCCCACGGCGTACATTTCGGTCGATACCTGGCACGACCCTCGTGATTTCGTGCTGGCGCACCAGTACGACTTCGTGTTTCTTGCGCAGAAGGGCATCGCGCCGCTCATGCGGCAGATGGGGTGCCGCCACGCCTTCTGGCTGCCGCTCGCCTGCGACCCCGAGGCGCATTACGCGGCGGAGGTTCCCGAGGAATTCGACATCGCGTTTATCGGGAGCACGCATTTCATGGTGAACCGCCAGCGGGTGGCGCGCCTGAAGCGGCTGGAGGCCGAGTTTAAGCTGGGCTACGCGTTTGGTCTCGGGAGCGACGCGATGGCGGAGGCCTATGGCCGCGCGCGGCTGATCTTCAACGCGAGCATTGCGCAGGACGTGAACATGCGCGTCTTCGAGGCCCTGGCGACGGGCAAGCCGCTGGTGACGAACGCGGAGGCGGCGGCCAACGGGCTTTTTGAGCTCTTCGAGGATGGGCGGCATCTCATTGCCTATACGGACGACAACCTGATGGAGCGCGTCCGCCACGCCTTGGACCATCCCGACTGGGCGGCGGCCATTGGCGAAGCCGGGCGCCGTGAGGCGCTGGAGAAGCATACCTATGTCCACCGCGTTCGGGAACTGCTGGAGATTGTGGCCCGCCATGCGCCTGGCCTGGCGGAGGGGGGTGCGCGCCCGCGCAAATCGGGTCAGCGCGTGGCTGAGTTTGTTCCGTGGGGCGCCCGCCGTCTGCTGGATGTGGGGATGGGCCTGGACGCGAGCCGGGTGGCGTTGCGGCGCCTGGGGGTGGAGTATGTGGCGGCGATCGCTCCCGATTCGGGGGCCCTCGAACGGCGGGGGCGTTCCTACGACGCGGCGGCGCTGCTGGACCCGGGGGCGCCGCTGCCGGGCGCGGATTACGACGCGATTCTCTGGCGGAAGCCGGTTGAATCGGGGCTTGAATGGGACTACGTGTTCAACGCGTCGACGGCGGCGCTGGCGGAAGGGGGCCACGTGCTATTTGTCCTCGACGAGGCCGATATCCTGGCGAGCGCGGGCGAACTGGCCTTCTCCGCGCTGGTCCGCTGGATGGCCCCCTGGCGCTACCGCCCCCTGGTGTGGCGGCACGGCTCCGAACGCGGGCACTATCATCTGGTGGTGGCGTGCCAGCAGACCGCCACGCCGGACGAGATCGTGGCCCAACTCTACCGGGCTTTTCCGGTCAATGGCGTCGACACGAACCCCGGCGTTCAGATCTTCAGCGGCGAAGGACCCGGTTCACCAGGTGCTGGACGTCCGTAGCGCCCACGCCGCCGCCATCGACATCCGCATCGGGCAGATTGTTCAGTTCGAGCACCGCGTTGATAACCAGTTGCAGGTCAGCCGCGTTGACGTCCCCGTCGCGGTTGACATCGCCCGTGGAAAGCGCCGCGTCCGCCCGCGTCGCGCCGTTCCCGTCCACCGTGACGCCCCGGACCACAAAGGGAATGTAGCCGGGCGCCTCGACGCGGAGTGTGTAGGTTCCTGGGAGCAGCATCCGGTGGTAGTCGCCCGCGTCCGAGTCCGTGAAGACGGGTTGGGGGTTGTCGTCCACCAGCACCCGGGCGTGGAGGGGCGCGCCAGACACGCGATCGGTGACGACGCCGCGCGCGCCCCGGTGTACGAGATCGAGGTAGGCGAACATGGCGGCCCGGTTTTCCTCCCACAGCCCCGCGAGGGCGGCGCTTGCCGGGGCCTTGATGTTCGAGACTTCCAGCGTTACATTCACCATGCCGGCGTAGCGATACTGCCAGTCCTGCATGCCGCCCGAGATGCTGTACCAGGCGGAGCCATTGGAGACCCCGCCGGGAAAGGCGGGGCTGTTGAACATGGGCGGGTTCCGTTCCGCGTAGGCGCTTGAAATGTCGCGCATGAGGGGGTCGTCGGGCGTGGGGGCATCCGAGCCGCTGGGAATACCGGGCTCCTCGTCGTACGGGTAGTTCACGAGGAGCGCGCCGGTGTGGTAGTTCGCGCCGAGCACCAGGCTCTGCTCCGCGGTCCAGCGCATGAGGTGGGCGACTTCCGGCTGGCGTCCCGCGGTGTCCGGCGCGCCCAAGTCAAAGACCGTGCCGGTGAAATCGCGGCTGAATTCCGGAAAGGCCCGATTCAGATCGACATTGTTCGCGTTCCAGCGAATCCCGAGGGTGTAGCCATCCGGATTGGCGAGGGGCACGAGCCAGATTGCCGTTTCATTCACCAGGTCTGTAACGCCGGGGTCGTTGCCGTAGCCGGCGAGGAGATCCGACAGGAAGTTCAGGCACAGCACCGTACCGACCGGTTCATCGCCGTGCAGGGTCGAAATGTAGGCGAATTCCGGCTCGTCCTCCTCCACATCCGGCTGATCCGTGATGAGAATTGCCCAGATTTCGCGGCCCTGCACCGAGCGGCCCAGGGAGAAGAGACGGACTATGTCCGGGTGGTCTTCCGCCGCTTGCGCCAGTATGTCGCCGATCGCGGCGTAGCTCGGATACTCGGCCAGCGCCTTCGCGTCCCGCGGCTGCACCTCCACGATGGCGTGGGGGAGGCCCGCCGCCTGGAAACGTTCCCAGTGGTCCGCGTGAATGTAGGCTCGGGCCTCGCGCCCGTCAAAATGGTCGATCACACCGCCCAGCGCCTCCACGGCCGCGAGGGTATCCCGGTTCGCGCCGGGCAGCGCGACCACGTAGGTCGTGTGATCGGCGGCCGCGGCCATGGCGGCGAGGCAACACGCGGCGCCGCAGAGCAGCCAGCGGCCGGGGATTCCCGCCGGGCCGCGTATGGGACGGTGCGCCGTCATGGGCCGCCCGCATCCGCGACAACATAGAAGGTATAGGCGGCGGTTTCGCCCTTCTTGCTCGTGACCGAGAGCGAAACGAGATAGCGCCCGGGCTCGTTGTAGGTGTGCAGGGTTTCCTGGCTTTTCGATTTCTTGCCGTTGCCAAAGTCCCACTGCACCCTTTTCACGGTGTATTGCGGGTCATAGGGCGCCGAGAGGCCGACCGTGAAGCGGTCGGAGAGCGAGATGGGAAGGCGGCCCGACGGCACACGCACGAGATCGAAGGCATTGTAGCGCTTGGAGACGCCAACGGGCACCCGGATGTCGCCGGGCACATGCATGAATCCTATCGGGGCCTCGCCGGCCAGGATGTCGGCCATGGACCCGATCGTTTGTTCATACTTGGCGGGATCGCAGTATGCGAGCACGATGGCATCGGCGATCGCCAGGTGCGGGAGGTTGCTCGGATAGCCCAGCAGGACCACCACAACATTGACGCCCTTTTCCTTCAGGGCCTTGATCAGGGCGACCTGGCCGCCCGGGCGATCGGTATCCGTGAGAATGAGCACCACGGTCCGAATGCCCCGGATGTGGCTGGTCACACGGCGGATTTCGAAGTCCTTTATCTCGCCAATGTGCCGCGCTGTTGTGATCAATTGCCGCGAGATGGGCTTGATATGCTTTTCGAGCCCTTTGGCCAGGGTTTCCACGCCGACGACGCCGGTTACGCCGATGGGCATCGACGCATCCTTGCGCAACGGGAGCACCCCGCCGCGATTCTGGACCACGGTAACTGCCTGCCGTTCGATGGCTTGGACCCGCTTGGCAAGTTGGGCCTGTTTTTCGAGGGGCGCGGCTTTTTTCTCCTTCAGCGCCATCACCTCGGCCTGGCGGTGCTCGAACTTGTAGTCCAGCACGCGCTTCAGGGCGCGATCAATGACTTCTTCCGAAAGGCGCCCGTCTTTGACGGCCAGGACAATGTTGTCCACCGCGCGCATTTCGCTGTTGCCCGCGGCGTTCCAGTAGATCATGTCCGCGCCGTAGCTCAGTGCGCGTATGGCCGCCACCGCGGGATCGAGCAAACCGGCGACATCCTGGGTGTCCATGGGCCCGGCGAGGATAATGCCCTGGTAGCCCAGATCCCGGCGGAGTAGGCCGCCAATCACGGCTTCGGAGACGCACGCGGGTGGACTCGCCGGATCCAGCGTGGGCACGAGGGTGTTGCCGACATGGATAATCGGGCTTCCGCCGGCGATCGCCTGTATGTAGGGGGCCAGATCGGTCTCCACGAGCGTTGCCGATGGCGTGAGCAGCACGGCGGAGGTTTTTCTGGCCCGGTTCGCGCCGCCGCCCGGGAAGCCCAGGGGCACGGCGAGCACGCCGTGATCCCGAAAGACATCGCGCATGATCCCGAAGGCGCCGCCGATGAAGGCGGGGTCGCTGCCCAGGGTGTACACCGTGCCCTCCGCGCCGGGGAGGGTGGGCGCCATTTCGAGGGAGGGGCCCAGGTGCAGGTTGAAGCCCATCAGCGAGAGGTGTTCGGCGAGCAGCTGGGCAACGTCGCGGGTTACCCTTTCGTCGTTGGCGGCGGCGAGGGAGAGGGGCGACGGGAGCTGCACGAACTCATTGAAGTCTTCGCGCTCCGAGCGGGTCAGCCGGTAGATGTTTGTGCCTATCCAGAGCGGGATTCCGGAAACCTGCTCCACACCCCGCAGTTTGGTCACATAGATTGCCGCATAGGTGGGCTTCAGGATACGGGGGATAATCGCGCCGCCGGGGGTATAGGACTTCAGGTACGCCAGATCGGCGACGGAGGGGGCGTGTGAGCCTTCCATGGTGACCACCATGAGTTGCGCGACTTTCTGCCGGAGCTCCATGTTGGCCAGCGCGTGGCCCATGGGGTCTTCCTCCTTGTCGGGAAGGATGTTTTCGACGGGGGCGTCCGGATCCGCGATCCCGCCGGTGAGCCCGGGGGCGCCGGAATCGGTGTCGAATATGCTTCCCGGGGCTTCCGGGGTGTCCGCGGACGCCGCAAGGCAAAGCAGTCCAGCCAGGATATAACGCGTCATGGGCCCAATCCTTTTCGTTCTAATCAATCTTGATTCTAACAGAAAGCCCGGGCGGGGTGGCTACCCGGGAATGCCGCGGGGCGCGGGCGCGTTACTTGGTGGAGCGGGGCCCCGCATGGAAAGGTCCCGCGTGTGCGCGGTAAAATAGCCGTCGCGGGGCTCCCCAGGCGCCCCCAACACTTTCCCGAACCCTGCCGAGTCACCTTGCCCGAATGAGTTTCAAGCCCACCATAGCCCAATGGCCCGCCGAGCGCCTTCAGCCGCTGTACCAGGAGGCGACGCCCGCCCAGGTGGAGGCGGCGCTGGACAAGGACGATCTGGACATTGCGGCTCTCGGCGCGCTGCTTTCGCCGGCCGCGCGCGCGTTCCTGGAGCCTATGGCGCAGAAGGCCAACCGCCTGACGCGCTGGCACTTCGGGCGGACGATCTCGCTCTACGCACCGCTGTACATCTCCAACCTGTGCGCGGCGGATTGTGTCTACTGCGGCTTTTCGGTCCGATCCGGAAACAAGGAGAAGCGCGTGACCCTGCGGCCGCGCGAGATCCGGCGGGAGTGCGAGGCGCTGGCGACGCTCGGATACGAGAATATCCTGATTCTCACCGGGGAAGCGCCGAAGCGGGTGAAGGTGGAGCACATTGCGGACGCCATCGGCATTGCGCGGGAGTACTTCAGCGGCGTCTCCGTGGAGGTGTACGCGGTGGACGAAGCCGATTACCGGCGCTGGGTGGAGGCGGGTCTGGAGGGCGTAACGCTTTACATGGAGACCTACCACCGGCCCACATACGCGCAGGTTCACCTGGAGGGCCAGAAGGCCGATTATGACTACCGGCTGGACGCCACCGAGCGGGCCGGTAATGCCGGGGTGAGGAAGTTGAGCATTGGCGCGCTGCTGGGCCTGCACCAGTGGCGGGATGAGCTGATCTGGGTCGGTCTGCACGCGCGACACCTGCAGAAGGCCTGTTGGCAGTCCGCGATATCGGTCTCATTCCCACGTATTCTGCACATGCCGGAGCGATTCCAGGTTCGGGATTTCGTGCGGGACGCCGATCTCGTGCAGGGGATGCTGGCGTTGCGGCTGTTTCTGCCGGAGGTGGGCTTTAATCTGAGTACGCGGGAGGCGTCGGCGTTCCGGGACAAGCTGATACCGCTGGGCGTGACGCACATGAGCGCCGGATCCAGCACGCGTCCCGGCGGCTACGCCACGCGCGGCGTCGAGGTGCTGGAGCAGTTCGAGATCGAGGACTTGCGGAGTCCCGGTGAAGTGGTCGAGGCCATCCGCGCGGCGGGTTATGATCCGGTCTGGAAGGACTTTGATCGGGCCTTTGATCGGGCGTAGGGTCTGGGCTCTTGGGGGTGCAGCCTTTCATGATGCGTTGCGTCACCCATTAGAGATGAAAATGGACGGCGGCTTCGCCGCCTGGCAGGCGGGGACGCCTGCGCTCCCAGCCTTTGCCGCTTCCCTTGGGGGAGATGCGGTAATCTGGTTTGTATGAGGCAGCTGTGGTGATGCCGAGGCGTTTTTTTCAGAGCAGCCACCGGCTGGATTGGCGGCATTGGACAGGAGGTTGGCCCACTTGCCAGCCGGATGCGGTCCGCCGGGGTACAGCCGTTGATGACGCGTGGCGTCACCCGTTGAGTATGAAAGGCCGGTTGCTTTGCAACGGGTACACAGCCGGGACGACTGTGCCACGTTCCTTGCACGCTTCACCTTGGTTCTCAAGAGTAGAATGTGGCACAGGCGTAGGGGCTGGGCTCTTGGGGGTACAGCCACCGGCTGGATTGGCGGCATTGGACAGGAGGTTGGCCCACTTGCCAGCCGGATGCAGTCCCCTGGGGAGTGATCGCGATCCTGCTGGGCTGGCGGATCAGTTGCGGTTGGCGGCTTCGTGGATGGCGCGGCGCAGGTCCCGGGCGGCGGCCTGGACGTTTTCCGCGGCGGTGACGGCGGTAACGACGGCGATGCGGCGTGTTCCGCGGCGGACGACTTCGGCGAGGTTGTGCGCTTTGATGCCGCCCATGCAGGTGAAGGGGATCCGGAGGTGCGGGCGGATGGCGTCGATCATCTCTGGGCCGACGGCGCCGGTGGGCACGGATTTGGTCTGGGTGGCGTAGATGGGGCCGATGTTGACGTAGGTCGCGCCGGCATTCTGCGCGGCGAGGGCTTCTTCGAGGTTGTGCGTGCTGGCGCCCACGAGGAGGTCGGGGGCGATGCGGCGGGCGTCGGCCACGGGGAAGTCGTCCTGGCCGAGGTGTACGCCGTCGGCGCCAATGGCGAGAGCGACGTCGACGCGATCGTTCACGATGAGCAGGGCGCCGGCCTCGCGACAGCGGTCGGCGAAGGCGTGGCCGAGGGCGACAAGTTCGGCCGCTGGCGCGGACTTTTCACGGAATTGTATGAGCCGGACGCCGGCGCGCAGGCAGGCGTCGAGCACGTCAAGCGGGGTCCGCCCGGCGCAGAACTCGCTGGTGATGACGACGTAGAGGTCGGCCGCTTCGAAGCGGGCCATTCGGGAGGCGAGATCCATCAACCGCCTCCGACGAAGCGGACGAGTTCGAGGACGTCGCCGTCGGCGAGCTCGGTGGCGGCGAAGTCTTGCCTGGCGACGATATCGTCGTTGCGTTGGACGACCAGGGCTTCGCAGTTGATTTCCATGGCGTCGAGGAGGGCCTGGAGCGACGTGCCCGGGGCCACGTCGTGCGATTCGCTATTAACGCTGACCTGCATGGTGTCTCCTTTCTTCAATTGGAAACGGGATTGGGGTATTTCGACCTGTCCCGCGGCTATTTTAATGCGGTTATTTGTGATGGTTGAGTGTATGGATCGGAAAATTCCGGCGCCGTGTTGTTGGGCGTTTTGGAATGCTTACACCTGGGTGAGGACTTGCTATTAACTCGAAAGACTGTTGTAGGGAAGTGCGGCTCGCCGTAACTCCACTATGATACGGGCTTTCAGCCCTTGCCGAAATCGCCGTCATTTTACCTGGGCCTTCGGCCCAGGCTGGTATGATCCGCGCTTTTGGCGCTGAAGAAATGGCGCTCCATAGTTGTATTGCGCCGGGGGCGCAACCTGCCGGCGGGCCGCCGGCGCTCCATAGTTGCACGCAGCCTTTATTCTGCAAGTCGCTTTGGTTTGGCCACTGTACTTCGTTCGACTAAAGTGATACACATTTTGCAGCCCGTACTGTCCGCGGCGGCGGCTTTGCCGCTTTGGAGAGCCGGGACGGCTATCCTACATTTTGCAGCCCGAAATGTCTGAGTACCTGTTTTCTGATTGAACTTTGGATGCGCCGTGGGATTCCTGCTTCATGGTATACCAGTGCGGCGCGCGGGTCTACCACGGTGTTTCGATGTTGAATGCGCCGAGGTCGATATTGGCCAGCGCCTCGTCGTGCGGGAGGCGGTACGTTCTTGCGTAGGGCGTCGGGCGATCGCCGGCCTCCACCTGCACGTTGTCGGCCCAGACGAGGCCGGTGTTGCCCGCTTCGATCCCGATTTCGACGTAGAGTTCTTCGATTTCGAGGGGGATGTCCTTGCCGGGGTGGAAGACGCCGTGTACGGGGCGCCAGGCCACGGAGGGGCGCAAGGGCATGAGGGGGGCGTGTCCCGTTTCGCCGTCCGGCGTGACCCAGGCGAGGCGCACGGCGCCGTGGCCGCGGGCGCCTCCGCGCGCCTGGAGGTTTGCGGTGCGCGCGAGCATGGAGACGGTGTACGGCGCCCCGGGCTCGAGGCGGCTTCCCAGGTTCTTCACGCGCAGCTCGACGTTGTCCACGATGGCGTTGCCGGTTCCGCCGGGGGTGCGCCAGACTTCCAGCGCGATGCTGTTGGGGTCGGCGTTCTCGGGGATGTCCATTTCGGCCTGCATGAGGATCCACTGGCCGTTTCCGGGGTGGACGGCGTGGCGCTCCTCCTGGAATCCCGGGCCGTTGAAGCGGACGGTGAGGTGGAGGTTGTTGGGGGTTTCGCAGTGGCCCATGGCCTGGACCTGGAGGGTGCGCCCGGGGGCCAGGGGTACGGGAATCGACTGGCGGAGCATGGTGGGGCTTTCCGCTGGTTTCAGACGCAGTCCGACGCCGCCCTGGAAGCCCTGATCCTCGCGTTCGATGGCGGCATCCGCGCCCTCGTTGGCGATCCAGCCCACCGGCATGCCGTCGCGCCAGGCCTCGAAGCCGTTGTTGCGGAGGCGGTAGCCCTGGGGCGCCACGCGGACGCGCGCGAATGCCTCGCCCGGCGTGGACCCGTCTTCCGCCGGCGCCACGCCGATGCGGATTGACTGGGCGCCATCGCCCGCGCCGCGCCGATCCAGGGCGACTCCCGGCGGCAGTTCATCCTGGGACCAGCCGGCTTCGAAGTCGCTGTTGATGGCGAGGTTGGTGACCGGCGCGCCGAGCGCGTAGAGGCGCAGCCCATCCACGGTGTTGTTTTCGAGGAAGTCGCGGTGGCGCGCGCCGGCGGCGGTGAAGAAGTTTTCGAAATCGCGCACCTGCTGGGAGAGTGTGCCGGCGAACCAGAGGCTGACGTTGGGGTGCTCCGCTGCGAGCGCCCGGAGCAGGGCGGCGTCGGGCTTTCCGAAGCGGAGGTCGGGGCCGGTGTTTGCGGGACGCCAGCGGCGGAGGCGTTCCAGGTAGTACCGGGCGAATCGCGGGCCGTAGCCGTAGTCGGGCCCCATGAAGACGAAGACGTCATCCACGCCCGCGACGGGCGCGGCTTCTTCGAAGAGGGCCTTCCAGTTGTGGACGGGCACGCGGTTGACGGGTCCGGGCCCGAGGGGCAGGTAGCCGTAGACCGGGTAGGACTGGTAGGCGGCGTTGATCTGGGGGGCGAGCGGGGCCGCAAGCGCGATAATGATGGCGGGATAGATGAGGCCCGGGGCGGACATGGGGGGATGCGGCGCGGAGTCTTCTGTGCGCCGCCAGAGACGAATGTTTCGCGGGGCGCCTGTCAGGTGCGCCAGGAAGCGCGGCAGCACGCAGACGCCGGCGGCGGCGAGGACGATGGCGAAGATCGCGAGGAAGGCGAAGTCGCGCGGGTGGTAGGGGTGCGGCTGGGTGAACAGGAAGAGCGCGGCGGGCCCGAGGAGGGAGCCGCTGGCGAATACGATGCCCGCGGCGGGCCGGCGGTACAGCAGATCGAGCAGCCCCCACACGAGAATCGGGACGATGGCCGCCCAGATCCACCGGGAGGTGTTCCAGAAGGTGCGTTTCAGGTACTCGACGAGGTCGAATGCGGTGAGGCGGTAGCGGGTCTTGCCGTCACTGATTGTGGTTTCCGCCTGGCCGCCGCCCATGGGGCGTTCCGGGGCAACCTGAAGGGCGTTGGCCTGGCTTGGGGCCCAGACGGCGACATCGAAGCGCCAGGATTCGCGGGGATCGTGTCCCCGGGCGCCGAGGAGCGCGGGCGCGGCGGCGGCGCCGGCGACGAGGAGGGCGGCCAGCGTGATTCGTTTGGCGGGGCCGCCCGAGACACCGGCCAGGAGATAGAGCGCGCTGGCGGCGGTCATGAGGATGAGCGCGGGCAGAAATGCGGAGTTCGGGGCCAGGGCGAGGATGGCGCAGGCCGTGAACGCGAGCCAGGCGTACCAGCGGCGGGTTTCCAGGAACTCGATGAGCGCCCAGGCGGACAGGAGCGCGAAGAGCAGGAGCAGGGCCTCGGGGCTGGCGTACTGGCTGAGGTTGATGAGGAAGGGATTGAAGGTGACGAGCGCGGCGGCGACGAGGCCGGCGGTGCGCGAGTGGAGTCGGCAGAGGAGGGCCCAGGCGGCGAGAATGGTCAGGACACCGGCGAGCAGTCCCGGGAGGCGGAGCGCGGCTTCGGTGTCGCCCAGGCGGAGGCTGGCCTTCATGAGCAGGTCGTGCAGGGGCGCGCCGCCGTGCATGAGGATATAGCCCAGGGACTCATCCGCGCGCTCGCGGGCAAGGATTTCCGTATCGTAGAGGCTGACGTCCGCGGCGTACCAGCGGAGAAAGGCCCCGTAGCCCGCGAGTGCGGCGAGGAGGATGCCATTTGCGGCGCGCACCCAGGGCATGCCTTTTGTGGAACGGGACATGGGATTACTCCTGGAATTCGACGCGCTCGAAGCGGACACGGAACGGGCCAGTGGCCTCGGGCGGGAGCTTGATGGTGAAAACGCCCTGCTTCACGTCACCGGCCCAGAGCGGGTGGGTGGCCATTTCGGCGCGGCGGAGGCGCGGGCGGTGGCGGAGGTAGGGTTGGAGCACCATGGCGCGGTTGCTCGCGAAGGGCTCTTCGGGCGTTTGATCCAGATCTTCGGCGCGGGCCCAGTACCAACCGAGCGCAAAGGGGACGGGCTTTCCGGAGTTTTCCTCGGTTACCGTGACCACGGCCGCGAGCCAGCGCGCGCTACCGGCGGGCAGATCGAGCGTGAGCTTGGGGCCGAAACCGGACTCCTCAATGGTAAAGGCGGCTCCATCGCGGCCAAAAGACGCGCCTTCGTCCGGGAATTCCCAAACCGCGGGATCGGGCGGCTGGTTGAGCGTCCACGCGAGGACCGCGGGGGATTCGTCGCGGACGAAGCGGTCCATGAAGTACGCGGCTCCCGCGCCAGCGAGCAGCAGGAGTGCGATTGACAGCAGCGTGTGCTCGGGCGCGGTGCGCGCGCCGGTGTGGTGGCGGCCGCGATGCGCATTCGGAAGGGGAACGAGAGCGGTTTCTGGCGATGTGTCGGGGGTGGTCGTCATGGCGTGCTCACAAACGGTGTTTGAACCCGGAGGAGGGAGAGCCCGCATTATAGTGGGCTGATGGAATGGCCTGCAACGCGGGGGGGATACGGGGACGGAGCAATTGGCTGGCCGCAATCGAAACGACGATCACCACGAAGGGCGCGAAGGTCACGAAGAGGAAGAGAGACGAAGAGAAAGAGAGACGGTAATTCTTTAGCCGTCTGAAGTAAGGCGTTCGCCGATACGAGAT